>ONWK01000272.1 GCA_900321505.1 uncultured Eubacteriales bacterium | reverse complement strand
GTATTATTATATTTTTGGTATCTATTCAGCACCCTGGCTCCGTCATCAGCATGACATCTCCTGCACAGACTGAGCTATACCCATCACTGCGGCAGCTGTCCTGTTGCGATCATGTTGATGGCCTGAGGAAGAAGCTTCCACTCCGCCTGCTCCATGATCCTCTTCTGCAGTACCTCGGGTGTATCTCCGGGAAGCACCTCTACTGCCTTCTGCAGTATTATCGGGCCTGTATCCGTGCCCGTATCCACAAAATGCACTGTTGCTCCCGAAACCTTTACTCCTCTTGCCAGAGCCGCCTCATGCACCTTCAGGCCGTAATAGCCCGTACCGCAGAAGGAAGGGATAAGTGAAGGATGGATATTGATGATCTTACCTTCATATCTTTCTATCATTGCGGGAGGGATAACCACCAGGAAGCCTGCCAGAACAATAAGATCCGGAGCATAGCTTTCCACAGCAGAAAGAAAGGCCTGATTAAAGGCCTCTCTGTCCGGGAAAGCCTTCGGGCTTACAACCTCGGCGGGGATTCCCGCCTTTTCAGCCCTTTCCAGCGCAAAAACTCCCGGATTATTGCTGATGACACCCACCAGCTCCGTATTCTGGATAGTTCCGTCCGCTACTGCATCTATGATCGCCTGAAGATTCGTTCCTCCGCCTGAAACAAGTACCAATACCCGAAGCATTTTCAGTCTCCTTCTAAAGAAATCATGTACGGTTATCCCATGCCTTTAGCAAAGGATCACTTCACGGTCGGCCGCAGCAGTCTCACCGATCACATATGCCTTATCACCTTCTGCCGCCAGCGCCTTCAGTGCAGCATCCGCATCTTCGGGTGCAACAGCCAGCACCATACCAACGCCCATGTTATAGGTGTTGTACATTACATGCTCCTCAACCTTGCCTTCCTTAGCCATAAGCGTAAAGATCGGCGGGATATCGTAGCTGTCCTTCTTTACCTTCGCAGCTATACCCTCCGGAAGCATTCTCGGGATATTCTCGAAGAAGCCTCCTCCGGTGATATGGCTGGTTCCCTTGATCTTAACTCCTGCCTCACGTACGCTCCGCAGCGCATTTACATAGATCCTTGTAGGCGCGAGCAGGTTCTCACCCAGAGTCTGTCCCAGATCGGGATAGTATCTTGTAAGAGACTTTTCGGACATGTCAAAGATCTTTCTTACAAGTGAAAAGCCGTTGGAATGTACACCGCTTGAGGCGATACCGATAAGCACGTCTCCCGGAACTATGGAAGCGCCGGTGATCATTTCCTTCTTCTCAACAACTCCCACGGCAAAGCCCGCAAGGTCATATTCATCTTCAGGCATAAGTCCCGGATGCTCTGCTGTCTCTCCTCCGATAAGCGAAGCGCCTGCCTGACGGCAGCCCTCTGCAACACCGCTCACTATGGAAGCGATCTTCTCGGGATAGTTCTTTCCGCATGCGATATAATCCAGGAAGAACAGGGGTTCTCCGCCGGAGCATGCGATATCATTTACACACATTGCCACACAGTCAATACCTATGGTGTCATGCTTATTCAGGATAAAAGCAAGCTTTACCTTGGTTCCGCAGCCGTCCGTTCCCGATAAGAGCACAGGCTCGTCCATACCCTTGATCTTTGACAGATCAAATGCACCCGCAAAACCTCCGATTCCTCCCAGCACCTCCGGTCTGGTCGTTTTTTTGATATGCTCCTTCATGAGTTCAACAGAGCGGTAGCCGGCTTCGATATCAACGCCTGAATTCTTATAATCCAAATTTCTGTCCTCCGTTTTTCTGGTTTTAAGTTCGCGACTCGACCTTCACTACATTCTTACGTTTCTTTTTCTTGTTTATATATAGCTTCTCATCTGCCTTTATCATCAGATCCTCCACGCTGAGAGTATCATTTACGGTAAAGTTGATAAGACCTATGCTGCATTCAATATAATACGGTTTGTCAAGAACGTTATTAAGCCTTGCTTCATGCCGCTTTACGGCATCCTGAAGCTTCTTCCTTCCCGTGGAGTCAACGCCTATGGCACATACCGCGAATTCATCCCCGCCGATACGGGCTATGATCGTACCTTCGGGCATGGAGCTCTGGAGATTCCTTGCAATGGTCCGGATGGCATAATCGCCTTCCTTGTGACCGAAGATATCATTTACCTGCTTGAGATTGTCCATATCCACATATCCGATGACTGCAGGCATATCACGGAAGGATCTGTCATTCACTATCTGCTGAGCCTCTTCAAAGAAGCCCCGGCGGTTATAAAGCCCCGTCAGTACATCTGTTATGGAAAGATGATTCAGAAGGTCATTTTTCTCGCGTATCTCATCCATGCTTGATTCAAGCCGGTTCTGAATGGCGATCTGTTTGCTCATCAGGTCCATGAATTTCATTGAGGTGCCAAGCTGAAGGCTGGTTGCATATACATGGCTGAAATTGCTCATATCCGTCTCTCCGACGAAGTTGCCGTGAAGCACCTCATTTGTGAAGATCGGGGTTATAATAAGCGTATGCCTCCTGTTGTTGGGCGTGTACTTGTTATGGAACAGCATGGATGACGGGATTATCCGGTTGTCACCGCTGAAAACAAGTGTCTTACCGTCCATATTTGCGGCCTGAAACATAAGATAATCCGGGATCTGCCAGTTGCCGTCCGGCTTCTGATGCGCCGGCTGGTCATACAGGTAAATGTAAGAGCTGCGGAATCCGCTGGTTTCATGAAGCCTGTTCATGATATGCGTGAAGGCTTCCTTCTCATTTCCGCTGGAAACCAGTGTATCGCGGGTGATATAGATCGAACTCCATACACTTTCCTTCTGTTTACGCACTGATTCCATATGCTCCCGGGATATACAGTTGGCAAGATCGGACTGGATGATGTTGAAAAGACTGTTCACCCTGATCCTCTTTGCCTGTGATATCTCAAGATGCGACAGGAAATCCGAAAGCATTCTCAGCGTATCCGTGAGCTTCATATGCGAGAAGTACATGATTATAACATCATCTTCCATGATATTATGGAATTCATCCTTGATCTGCTCTATGGATGTACTTCCCTTTTTGAAAATGGGCCGTATCAGATGGAGCAGGAAGGGATCCAGAAGCTCGAAAAGCCTTTTGGAATAAAAGCTGTTCTCATAATAGCTCAGGAAAAGCTTCTTGAATTCACGGAGCAGATCATCCGGATTCATTTCCGGCAGCATCTCATTTATCCTGCTCAGAACCTTAGGATCCGTTGCCGGATTACAGCCGCAGGAATTCCTGCAGATCAGGCTTGAAGGCAGCACCTTGGTGCTGGTATGTCCGGTCTGAAGAAGCTCTATAGCCTGATATACGGCATTATAGCCCAGATCCATGACCTTATTATCTACTGTCGTAAGTGTGGGCGACTGTCCCACCGCATATGGTGCATTGTCGAAGCCCGTCACCAGTATGTCCCTGCCGATGATCAGTCCGCGGCGCTGGATTGCCTTATAACCGCCGATAGTCATGGTATCATTTGCGAATATGATGGCTTCAAGATCCGGATGACGGTTAAGAAGGTCATCCACAATCTTCTCGGTAAACTCCGAAAAATCACCGTATACCACCAGATCCTTATCGTAAGGAATGCCGTTCTCCTCAAGAACGGTATGATAAACCTCCAGTCTTTCCCTGGCGTCATCATTCTCCTTACGTCCGCTCACATAACCTATCTTTGTCTTCCCATGGTCTTTTACAATATGCTCAACCACCTCGCGCATACCGGGCCTGCCGTCGGTATAAAGGGACGGATAACCCTCCATTGGGATCTCGACAGTCAGAACCGGAAGATCAAACTGCTTCAGGAAGGCCTGCATATCCTCTACGGAAAGAAAGCTTCCTATGGATCCGATGGAAATGATAAGCGCATCCAGAGATTTCTGGGACGCATAGTAAAAAATCGAATTATACTGATAATCATATTTTGCGTTTACAGGATCATTATAGGACGCATTAAGAAACATACCCGGAAATATCACGAGATTCACATCCGCTTCACGGGCAGCATATTCAACTCCCTTACAGATCTCAAAGGCATAATCATTATCCAGATGGCAGGTGAAAAAACCGATATTCAGTCTTTCCTTTGCGTTCATAAGTTACCCCCAATGAAGTCCTTCCGACAGATCACCACATAAAAGCACACACCACATTGATTATACCATTTTCACGTTTTCTATTCAACCGAAAAAACACTTCAAAAAAGCCGTCTGCTACCTTATCGCTTCAACGATCTCCTTTGTAACATCGGCTTTATTCATGCTGTAAATATGTATGCCGGCAACACCGTTTTTAAGCAGATCCTCGATCTGTCTTACAGCGAACTCGATCCCGGCCTTACGCATGCCTTCGGGATCCTCCGCATACTTCGCTATCAGATTGGAAAGTGATGTGGGAACGGATGAGCCGGACAGAGATACGCTTGTCCCCAGCTGGTTCACCTTTGTTATGGGCATGATGCCCACATGCACCGGTATATCCACGCCCGCGCTGAGAAGGCTGTCGCGGAATCTGTAATACTTTTCATTATCAAAAAACATCTGGGTTATGAGCTCATCCACTCCCAGGTCACATTTTTCCTTAAGAAAATGTATATCCGTCTCTGCATCCGGCGATTCCGGATGCTTCTCGGGATAGCAGGCCGCTGCGATACGGAAGCCCCCGAAGGCGGAAATATCACGGATCAGATCCGCAGCATAACGGTATTCCCTGTTTTCAAATTCCTCATCAGACATAAGCTTCGGCTTATCTCCCCTGAGGGCCAGGATCCGGGTCACACCTTTCT
>ONWK01000101.1 GCA_900321505.1 uncultured Eubacteriales bacterium | reverse complement strand
TGAAGAAGACTTGCGACGGTACCTGTCACTGAATTGCTTCAGGCATATAGATACTTTTTTCAGGTTTAAGTTTCACAGCCACAAAAAGAGGGTATACATCAGATGTATGCCCTTTTTTAGTGCACGTAAAATGAGTCATGCCCATACGCTTATTCATTGTTTTGTGCAAGCTTGCCTGTTGTCAAAACAATGAATAAGCGGAGATTGAATAGTTTCTTGTAATGATTGACAAAGAGAGCTTTTCAGAATACAATACATATTGTATGGGGATACAAAAAACACCTGTATTTTTGTACAGGATGAACAAAAAAGGGGGACTTTACAATTGACGGAGAGTTTTATTTCGACCAAAGATCGAATCATCTCTACTGCCATAGATATCATAAGTGATTCCGGATTATCCAGTCTTACTACAAAGACTATTTCTCAGAAGGCCAATCTGTCCGAACCCCTGCTTTACCGTTTTTATGGTGATATAAATGAACTGCTGGTGGATGTGGTGCATTATTTTTATCGCTTTGATAAGAGCGTGCAGAAGACCATTCAGTCAAAAAACGGAAGCTGCGTTGAGAAGATAAGGGCTTACGCCGAGGATTATGCTATTTATTTTGAAAACTATGAATCGCTGTCGATCCTTATGCTTCAGTATGAGGAATTGCTGCATAATCCGGCAACAAGGGATATTATGGTTGAAGGAGGAAGAGGGCGGAGAAAATATGTATCCGGCCTTTTTAGGGACGCCATAGAAGCCGGAGAGATACGCGATGATCTGGATCCGGACAGTCTGGCGGACCTTTTTCACGGTTATATGCATGCTGTATGTCTGAAGAGAAGATTTACGGAACGTAAGGGCAGTTTCAAGAAGGATATGTTTGCTTTTATTGATAAATTGCTTGAGATCATTTCAGTCTGAGATGGAGGTAGGATATGAGAGTCTTGGTTGCAGAGGACGATGTTGCCAGCGGAAAGTTTCTTTCGAAGCTTCTGGCAAGGTATGGCGAGGTGGTTCTTACCACGGACGGCATTCAGGCGGTAGATACTTTTGTGGCTGCTGCAGGTGAGAAGAATTTCTTTGATCTGGTGTGTCTGGATATTATGATGCCCAAGATTGACGGATATAAGGCTCTGGCATCCATACGTGATGCGGAAAGAAAGCTTGGGATCCCAAGGATATCCAGATGTAAGGTGGTTATGATAAGCGCACTGGATGAGGATTTTGACGCGTCGTATGCCAGTGAGGACTATGATGATTATATCTGCAAACCCATAGATGTTATGCGGTTTGATTCCATTATCCGTAAGCTGGGTGTGCTTGACGGCGAATAAGAGGATATCATGGATCTGTTTGATTTTATGAGGGAACAGGGGCAGAAGAAGGAATCTCCCCTTGCAAGAAGGATGCGCCCCAAACAGCTTTCTGATGTGGTAGGTCAGGAACATATTCTCGGACCGGGAAAGCTGCTTACACGTGCTATCCAGGCTGATAAGCTGTCTTCGGTGATCCTTTACGGACCGCCCGGTACGGGCAAGACAAGTCTTGCTTCGGTTATAGCCAATACAACAAAAGCTGAATTTAAAGAGATAAATGCAACCACTTCCGGTAAGAAGGATATGGAGGCTGTGGTTGAAAAGGCAAAGGAAACCCTTGGGATGTATGGCAAAAAGACGATTCTTTTTGTGGACGAGATTCATCGTTTTAACAAGGCCCAGCAGGATTTCCTTCTTCCTTATGTGGAGGATGGAACAGTCATCCTTATCGGTGCGACAACCGAGAATCCGTATTTTGAGGTGAACGGGGCGCTTATATCCCGTTCGACGGTTTTCAGACTGAATCCCCTGAACAGGGAGAATATCGAAACACTTATCAGAAGGGCGGTCGAGGATCCGGAACAGGGTATGGGCTCCTATAATGCTGTAATCACGGATGAGGCGGTTCATTTCCTTGCGGATATGGCGGAGGGAGATGCCCGTCAGGCACTGAATGCCGTGGAACTGGGTGTGCTTACCACTCCGGTGGATCCGAAAAGCGGAAAGATAGAGATCACCCTTGAGGTTGCCGAGGAATGTATCCAGAGAAGAAATATACACTATGATAAAGACGGAGATAATCATTATGATATCATTTCCGCCTTTATTAAATCCATGCGGGGTTCGGATCCCGATGCAGCAGTTTATTATCTTTCGAAGATGCTTTATGCAGGCGAGAGCGTTACATTCATAGCAAGACGCATCATGATCTGCGCAAGTGAGGATGTGGGAAATGCGGATCCGCAGGCCCTTCAGGTGGCAGTTGCCGCGGCCATGGCTGTGGAAAGAGTCGGGATCCCCGAATCTCAGCTGATCCTTGCGCATGCAGCAATATATGTTGCTTCCGCACCGAAGAGTAATGCCGTAACAAATGCCATTTATGCGGCAAATGAGGCTGTGCGGACAAAGGGTAACGCCGAGGTTCCGATGCATCTCAGGGATGCGCATTACAGCGGCTCAAAGGAACTGGGGCATCAGGGTTATCTGTATGCCCATGATTTTCCTAAACACTATGTGAAGCAGCAGTATCTTCCGGATGCGCTGCTGGGCACGGTTTTCTATGAGCCTACGGAGCAGGGGAAGGAAGCGGAGATCAAAGCATGGCTTCAGAGCCTCAGAGAGGATACGGAATGAGTAATATAAAGGACAGAGCAGATGCCGTACGGCAGTATGAGGAAAAAGCCGCGGAAATGCCTGCAGGAAAAGAGGTCTCAGAGGATGCTTCGGTAAAGCAGCCTGCATCGGGAAGGAGCAAGGGCGTAAGGATACTGGCGATCATAGCGCTGCTTATCTTTCTGGGACTTATCATCGGGCTTATTGTATGTATGATCACAGGCAGTAAATATACCATGGCCATGCTGTTCTGCGTGATCATCTATCCGATCATCCTGTATATTATGAAATGGCTGAAAAAGGTTTTTTCATCCTGAGCATGGAAAAGCTTGAAACGGTATGAACCATCTGCTATAATGTGCTTTGTTTTATCAGCCGCGGGTAATTTAAATGAATGCGGTATAGAAAGAATCTGATCTAAATCAAAGGAGAGAAAGAAATTCATGGGACTTCTGAAAGACTGGCGTGATCACGCATATGGACTGGATGAAAGGACACCGGAGGGACAGGCCTTCTGGAAAGCCTATTTTGAAGTTGAAAAGGGTATTTACGAGAAGCTTCTTGCAAATCCGGAGCAGAGAGTGGAGGGAACCATCCCCGAGCTTGCAGAGTATTACGGTACGGATATCGAGACCATGACCGGCTTCCTGGACGGCATCGATGAGAGCCTTAAGGTTCCCAATGATCTCGAGGAAGCAACGGAAGAGACAAAGATGGTCATCCAGATCGATACTGAGAAGCTGTATATGAACATGGTGCAGTGCAATGCACAGTGGCTGTATGAGCTTCCCCAGTGGGATGCCATTTATTCGAAGGAAAAGAGAGAGGAGCTTTACAAGAAGGAAAAGAGCTCCCATACAGTTATCAAGCCGCCCAAGATCGGACGGAATGATCCCTGTCCCTGCGGATCAGGCAAGAAATATAAGAAGTGCTGCGGCGCGAACGTATAGTCAGGCTGCAGAAAAAATAGGAGTTGCTGCATAACGCGGCGGCTCCTGTTTTAAGGTGGCAGGACAGATGAAATATTATGTTACGTATGGAGTTTTGGCTTTATGAGCAGTAGTAGCCCGGTGTTTAATAAGGAGCAGAGAGAGGCGGTTGAATGGTTCAGGGGGCCTCTTCTTGTGCTGGGCACGCCGGGCTCGGGAAAGACTACGGTTATTCTCCACAGGGTGAATCATCTGATAACAGAGCATAATGTGATCCCGAGGCAGATACTGGTGATCACATTTACGAAGGCGGCGGCCCTGTCCATGGAGCAGAGATACCGGGCCATGGACAAGCTGTCCGGCGGTGTCAGGTTCTCAACCTTTCACGCCTTTTTTTACTGGATAGTGAGAACGGCTTATAAGTTTGCTCCGGACTGTGTCCTGGGGGAGGATGAACGATACAAATGGATAAAGGATATACTGTGCAGGATTTCGCCGGAATACGGGAACAATGAGGAGACTCTTTCCAGCTGTCTGAAGCAGATCGACCGTATCTCAAATGACATGGTGGATATTGAGAATTATTACAGCAAGGATATGCCTGCTGAGGAATTCCGAAGGCTTTACAGGGAATTCGGGGAAAGAAAGCGCAGGGAAAACCGCATAGATTTTGATGACATGCAGCGGATGTGTTATGATCTTCTGAGTGAGAGACCGGATATCCTTCAGAGAATAAGGGAAATGTACCCCTTTATCATGGCGGATGAGTTCCAGGATACGAATCTTATCCAATATGAAATACTGAAAAAGCTTGCTCACCCTCTGGATAATCTTTTCGCAGTGGGAGATGATGACCAGTCCATCTACGGCTTCAGGGGCGCCCGGCCGGAGATCATGCTGGGCTTCAGTAAGGAATTCAAGGGCGCAAAGGTGCTTACCCTGAGCACGAACTACCGCTGCCCGGAGGTGGTAACGAAAACAAGCGCAAGACTTATCGGGAATAACCATAACCGTTATTCAAAATCACTTAAGGCGGCAAGGATGACAAAGGCCGATGAGTTTGTGAGAGTATATAAGCTTAAGGACGATAAGGATGAATGCCGGAAGGTAACAGAATTTCTGACAGAAGCAAAGAACCGGGGTGTCCCATGGTCGGAGATGGCGGTATTGTACCGTACAAATGAAACGCCGAGAAAGCTCTGCTTCAGGCTCCGTGACAGGGGAATTCCTTATTCCATGAGGGATACTCTGCCCAACATTTTCAAGCACATGGCAGTCATGCCGGTTATGGATTATCTCTATTTTGCGACGGAGGACCCTTCAAGAACAAGGTTCCTGAGGATCATGAACAAACCGGTCAGATATATCCGCAGGGATATGCTGAAACAGGAAAAGGTCGATCTTGTAGCCCTCAGCCAAAAGATTAAGGGTGAACCATATCTGGAGCGCCATCTTGGTAAGCTCCGCGACGATCTTCGCAGGCTGCGTATGCTGCCGCCGGTTGCTGCAATCAACCTGATCCGCCGGGGGATAGGCGTTGAACGGTGCATGCTGGAGCTTGCTGAGGAAAGAAATGTTGATCAGGACGAGGTTAAGGAACGGCTGGATGAGCTCCAGAGCATGGCGGAACCCTACGGTACCATAGCAGAATTCCTGCGTTTTTCCGAGGCCTATGAAGAGCTTCTGAAGGAAGAAAACCGGAAAAGGCTTGAACCCGGAGAACGTGAGCGCGGCGTGCAGCTGATGACACTTCACAGCGCCAAGGGGCTTGAATTTCAGGAGGTTCATATCATAGAATGTATAGACGGAGTTATACCTCATAAGAAATCCAGGGCTCCTGCAAGCATGGAAGAAGAAAGACGGATGTTTTATGTCGGTATGACCAGGGCGGTACACAGATTATATCTGTATGCGCCGTTAATGGTAGGAGATAAGGCTGTACGGCCTTCGCCGTTTTTACAGGAGATCACAAATAAGAATACCCGGGAGGGAAAGAAAGATGAGTAATGAGAAAATAGAGCGTGAGCTTCCGGAAGTGCGCGTGGATATAGACCGTGTTGATGCGGAGATCAGGAATCTTTTCAGGGAAAGGATGGCCCTTGCGGATGAGGTGGCCAGGATAAAAGCCAGAACTGCGGATGAGATATTTAAACCGGACAGGGAACAGGCCATAATCGCGAGACTTACTGAAAGCATCGATCCGTCCATTTTAAAGGAATACACGGCTGTGATCCGTCGTATCATGGAGATAAGCCGTAAATATCAGTACGGCAGGACCCTTGAGCTCAGGGACTGTCTTGAGATTGAGCCTTCTCCTGTTCAGCCGCAGGTAAAAACCGTGATCTGTGTCGATGAGGAAAGGGAGCTGTGTTCACCTGTCCTGGAGGAAAATGTTGCGGTGTTAAATGCAGAGCATTATGCGGCGGCGGCGGATGCGGTACTGAGCGGCGCTGCGGATGCCTGCGTAAGTGTGATGGAGGAGATCGGGATAGGCGTAAATGACGGGCTACACAGGATCCTGGTGGAATACCCTCTTTATATCAACAGCTGCAGGGTGCTGGAGAAGGGCGGCGTCAGAAGAAAGATCGTCAGCTGCTCACCGGTACTTACCGCGGATCCGCAGGATAACCGGGTCAAGCTTATGTTTGTATGCCCCAACCGCAGCGGAAGCCTTGCCAGCATTCTGTCAATGATAGCGGATTACGGAGTAAATCTTACCGAGATCCATTCAAAGCCCGATAGACACCGTGACTGGAATTACTATTTTATGGTAGAGCTTGGTGCCAATATCCTTGAAAAGGAGATCCGGGCCATGCTTTTCCAGCTTAAGAGTGAAACCTCGGACTTCCGTGTACTGGGAAGCTACAGGCTTTAACCCACGGGAAAAACCGTCTCTAAAGAGAGGTCATTCGCAAAGTTCACAGTAAAACGAAAAAAAGGTTCTTGACATCTACCTTGTGTTAGTATAAACTAACCATGCGGGTCTGAGAAAAAAACTTTTCCGGTACTCCCTAAAAAAAAGAAACAGATGTTGATCAGGCCCGCAAAATATATGATCATATGTAACCCGGTGACAGTTTCCCAGGAACAGTCACCGGGCTTTTTGCGCGTAAAATGAGCCATGCACCTCGTTGAGTCATGTTTTGTGCAGGCTTGCCTGCATGCAAAACATGACTCAACGAGGTATACGGCGAAGCCGCGACATCGAGGATTGCGAAGCAATCCGAGATGCCGACAAGGCGAAGCCGCGACATCGAGGATTGCGAAGCAATCCGAGATGCCGGCAAGGCTCATTTTACATGAGATGCCGGCAGCGTGGGATTTGCTCTTGCGGTATTTCCTGTCGTTTGGTATAATATTTAAACGTGCCTTATCCGGTGCAATAAGGGGGTAATATGCATAATACTAAATCTAATGAATCTATGGAAAACTACCTTGAAGCTATTCTCATGCTTTCCGAAAAGCTCCCGGTAGTGAGGGCGGTTGATATAGCAACGGAGCTTGATTTCAAGAAGTCCAGCGTCAGTATAGCTATGAAGAATCTGCGGGAGAAGGAACTCATCACGGTGACAGATCAGGGATATATATATCTTACTGATGAGGGAAAGAATATAGCAGAGATGATCTATGAACGTCACAGGGTTATTTCGCAGTTCCTTATGGCGCTCGGTGTGGACAAGCTGAATGCGACGGAGGATGCGTGCAGGATGGAGCATGTCATCAGCAGCGAAAGCTTTACTGCACTGAAGAAATACTGTGAGCAGCACTTTCAGGATTTTGAACAGAAATAACTGTTCGGCATCCGGAGTCGTGGACTGATGAACAATTTGATGTAAAAAAGATATTGGGGATGGATCTGAAGAATGAATGATGATAGAAACCCGGATGAAATGAATCTGGACAATCCGGAAGGAGATGCCAAAACGGTACTGCTTGATCCTGACAATCCGGAAGGGGATGCAAAAACGATAAAGCTTGATCCTGACAATCCGGAAGGAGATGCAAAAACGGTAATGCTTGACCCTGACTACCAGGAGGATGATGAAAAAACGGTCTTGCTGGATCCGACATATACCGATGGATATGGGAAAAAAACGGATCCGGATTCCGGTGTTAAGCAATTATTTCCGGATGAAAAAAGGAATGCTCAGGATCGGCAGGAGGACTCCGGGGATGAGGATATTACCGTTGAATACTATGATGATCCTGATCCCGAAGAGGCAGAGAAGGATAAAAAGCTTCCAAGGTGGGCCAAGATCCTTATCGGTGTCGGCATAGGTATTTTTGTGCTTGCGCTTGCGGCATTTATCGCAGTAAAGATCTACCTCGGGCGTGTACCCAGGATCGAGGATAAGCCCAGACTGGATCCGAGTACGGAAACCTTTGAAACATCCTCAGATGCGCCGGAGGATACCATAGATGCCGAAGAGGTGGACTGGGGCAAGCTGTATGAAGATGTTATGAAGGATTCGGATATAAAAAATATCCTCCTTATAGGAAATGACAGCCGTCCCGGAGATACCGGTTCAGCCCGTTCGGACAGTATGATATTATGCAGCATCAATAAGAAGACAAATGAGATCACCCTCGTTTCATTTATGAGGGATATGTATGTTCCCATTCCCGGATACAGCGATAACAGGATCAATGCGGCCTACACCTTCGGTGGTTCGTCTCTTTTAAAGGAGACCATAGAGCATGATTTCGGCATACAGATCGATAATCGCGTAGAGATCAATTTCGAAGGCTTCATCAAGGCCATGACTGCTGTCGGAAATATTAATATAGAGCTCAACAAGGATGAGGTAGAGTATCTGAACCGTATGGGAAATGCCATGAATGCCGAGGAGGGCCTTCCCGACAGCGAATGGAACCTCAAGGAGGGTATGAATTCCCTTACGCCTGAACAGGCGCTGGCTTATGCCAGAACCCGTTATGTAGGACGTTCGGATTTTGAACGTACCGAACGTCAGAGAAAGGTTATAACGGAGGCGTTTAAAAATATCAATAAGCTTCCCCTGTCCGAGCAGGTTGACTTTGTAAACAGCATCCTTCCTTATATCGCAACGGATATGACAGATATGGAGATACTCGGCTATGTTTACTATGTTGCAACAGAGGGCGTGAACATGGGAGAGAGTCATCGTGTTCCTGAGGACAGGGCATATAAGAATGAGACCATCAATAAGATGATGGTACTGGTTCCTGATCTTCAGAAGAATTCCGAATTACTTAAGGAATGGCTGTTTAAAGGGATAGAGATCACAACAGAAAATTAGTACCCGAACTTAAGATTTGTATGAAATTTATAGCAGGATATTTAAAAAATTATAAGCTGCAGACTATAATGGCACCGCTGTTCAAGATGCTTGAAGCTATCTTTGAACTGTTGGTGCCTCTTGCTGTGGCTAAAATGATAGATGACGGTATCGGAGCAGGAGATAAGGGCCTTGTTCTGGGCATGGGAGGAGTTCTTCTTCTGCTTGCCGCAGTGGGCTTCGGATGCTCCGTTACAGCCCAGTATTTTTCGGCTTCGGCAGCATCCTCCGTGGGCCTTGAGCTGAGAAGGGATCTGTTCCGCAAGATAAATACCCTGGGTTACCGTGAGCTTGACAGCTTCGGGACCTCAACACTTGTCACGAGGATGACAAGCGATACGACTCAGGTGCAGACCGGTGTAAATATGGTCCTGCGTCTTTTCCTGCGTTCTCCCTTCATCGTATTCGGAGCCGTGATCATGGCTTTTACAGTGGATGCGCATATAGCGCTGATCTTTCTTATAGTACTGCCGGTGCTTGTTGCAGTGGTATTCTCCATAACATTTCTTTCGATCCCCTTATACCGAAAGGTTCAGAATAAGCTTGACCGTGTGACGCTGCAGACCAGGGAAAATCTGCTGGGCGTCCGCATTATCCGTGCGTTCCGCCGTGAGGAGCAGGAAAAAAAGGCTTATGATGATACCAGTGAAGAGCTTATGCGTTCTCAGGTATTTGTCGGAAAGATCACGGCGCTGATGAATCCGGTCACCTATGTGATCGTAAATCTGGGTATCGCAGCGCTCATACATTTCGGTGCTATCCGTGTGGATGCGGGAGACCTTACACAGGGGCAGGTTGTGGCTCTTGTGAATTATATGTCCCAGATCCTTGTAGAACTGATAAAGCTTGCCAATCTGATCATAACCATGACCAAATCCATAGCTGCTCTGAAAAGGGTGGAAGAGATCTTTGATGCCGAGTCAGCTGTGGCTTTCCGTGATAATACGGTAGAGCAGAATAACGGTACTGTTCCCAGAGTAGAGTTTAAGGATGTAAGCTTCTCCTACGGGGGAGGCGGCGAGACCGCTCTTTCCCATATCAGCTTCACGGCAATGCCGGGGGAAACCATCGGTATAATCGGCGGAACCGGCGCCGGTAAATCCACATTAGTCAACCTAATACCCAGATTCTATGATATCTCCGGCGGAGAGATCAGGATAGACGGCAGTCCCGTTGAGGATTACCCGAAAAAGCAGCTGAGGTCAAAGATCGGTATAGTGCCCCAGAAGGCAGTACTCTTCTCCGGTACCATAGCAGATAATCTCCGGTGGGGAGATCCGGATGCTTCGGAGGATGAGCTCTGGAAGGCGCTGGATACTGCCCAGGCCTCTGCCTTTGTAAAAGAAAAACAGGAAATGCTGGATTATAAACTGAGTCAGGGTGGAAAGAACCTCTCGGGAGGACAGCGCCAGCGGCTTACCATAGCAAGAGCTTTGGTTAAGGATCCGGATATTCTTATCCTTGATGACAGTGCTTCCGCACTGGATTTTGCCACGGATGCAGCGTTAAGGAAAGCCCTCCGTAAAAGAGAGGGATCCACAACCACATTCCTCGTGTCCCAGCGTGTATCCACGGTACGGGCTGCGGACCGTATTCTGGTACTTGAGGACGGATGCCTTATGGGGTCAGGTACTCACGAATCCCTGCTCGAGGATTGTGAGACATATCAGGAGATCTGCCGCTCCCAGCTTCAGCAGGAGGAGGTGGTCTCAAATGCATGATAAAAAAGGCGATATAAAGAAGATCATGCAGTTCCTCAGGCCCTACATGCCCATGCTGATACTGTCATTGGTATTCAGTGCGTTGACGGTGATACTGCAGCTTTACGCGCCCATTTTGTCGGGACGCGCCATTGACCATATACTGGGACCGGAAGCAGTGGAATTCTCCGCGCTGAAAAGAATCCTGATCTTTTTCCTGATACTTACGGCTCTGGCATTTCTGACGCAGTGGATACAGAGCTTCATAAACAACCGCATAGTTTACCGTGTGGTAAGGGATATCCGGGTCAGGGCATTTCATCATATGCAGAAGCTGCCGCTGGAATATATCGACCGTCAGTCGACGGGAGATATAGTATCCCGTATGGTGAGCGATATCGACCAGTTTTCGGACGGTCTGCTGCTTGGCTTTACCCAGCTCTTTTCGGGACTGGTGACCATCATTTTTACACTGGTATTCATGTTTATGCTGAGCCCGTGGATCGCATTGCTGGTAGTGGTTCTTACGCCGGCATCGCTCTTCCTTGCTTCCTTTATTGCAAGAAAAACCTTCCATCTGTTCAGGAAGCAGTCTGAGGACAGGGGTAAGCTCACGGGTCTTGTGGAAGAGATGGTGGGAAATGAGAAGGTTGTCCAGGCCTTCAGCTATGAGGAGACGGCTCAGCAGCGTTTTGAAGAGTTAAATCAGAGTCTTGCCGAGGCATCCAAGAAGGCGACATTTTTCTCATCACTGACCAATCCGGGTACACGTTTTGTAAATAATCTGATATATGCGGGAGTAGGTCTTCTGGGTTCATTCTTTGCCATAGCGGGACGGCTGACGGTAGGAGAGCTTACCTGCTTTCTTGCCTATGCAAACCAGTATACCCGTCCCTTTAATGAGATCTCGGGAGTTATAACCGAGCTGCAGAATTCCATAGCCTGCGCCAGACGGCTTTTTGATCTGCTGGAGCAGGATCCTGAGATACCGGAGCCTGATGACGCGCGTGTGCTGGAGCATGCTGAGGGGCATGTGGAGCTTGCCGGAGTGGATTTCTCCTACGATAAGGATAAGGAGCTGCTGAAGGATATCAATCTTGATGTTGAGCCCGGAAAACGTATAGCCATAGTCGGTCCCACGGGCTGCGGCAAGAGTACGCTGATCAATCTGCTGATGAGGTTTTATGATGTGGATAAGGGCAGCATTTCCGTGGACGGTACCGATATACGCAGGATGACAAGGGGCAGTCTCAGGGATAATTACGGCATGGTACTCCAGGAGACCTGGCTGAAATCGGGAACCGTAAAGGAGAATATCGCCTATGGTAAACCTGACGCTACAGATGCCGAGATAGAAGAGGCTGCAAAAATGACCCATGCCGACAGATTTATCAGAAGGCTGCCGCAGGGCTACGACACCGTTCTGGGAGAGGACGGAGGCAGTCTCTCGGCTGGTGAGAAGCAGCTGCTCTGTATAACCCGCGTCATGCTGAGGCTCCCGCCCATGCTTATCCTGGATGAGGCTACATCATCCATAGATACACGGACGGAGCACAGGATACAGCGCTCCTTCGCAAAGCTGATGCAGGGCAGGACCAGCTTCATCGTGGCCCACAGGCTTTCCACCATTCAGGAGGCCGACAACATACTCGTCATGAAAGACGGGAATATCATTGAACAGGGAAACCACACTTCACTGCTCAGGCAGGATGGTTTTTATAAAAGGCTTTACGAAAGCCAGTTTGACACATCGGAGGAAAAAGAAGCATGAACATTACACAGGTGATCGCAAAGGAACTTCAGGTTCAGGAATGGCAGGTTGAAGCGGCTATAAAGCTGATCGATGAGGGCTGCACCATCCCCTTTATCGCTCGTTATCGTAAGGAGGTTACGGGAACCCTCAATGATGAGCAGCTGCGTCAGCTTGGAGAACGTCTTACGTATCTGAGAAATCTGGAGGAGAGAAAGGATGCGGTCATAGAATCCATCCGTGAGCAGGGCAAGCTGACGGAGGAGCTTGAAAAGGCCATCCGTGATGCCATGACTCTCGTAGCTGTAGAGGATCTTTACAGACCATATAAGCAGAAGAGGAAGACAAGAGCCTCCGTCGCAAAGGAAAAGGGTCTTGAAGGACTTGCAAACCTGCTCCTTCTCGAACAGCCCGGAACGGATGTGGAAAAGGAGGCAGAGGCATATATTTCAGAGGAAAAGGGTGTGGCTTCGGTAAAGGATGCCATACAGGGCGCGGAGGATATCATAGCCGAGGCAGTTTCCGACGAGGCGGATCATCGTACCTGGATCAGAAAGAAGACAGCGGCTTCCGGCGTGATCGTATCACAGGCAAAGGATCCGGAAGCAGAGTCACCTTATGAGAATTATTATGACTTCAGGGAACCGCTTTCAAAGATCACCGGATACCGGATTCTGGCACTGAACAGAGGTGAGAAGGAGAAATTCCTGAATGTTTCCATAGAGGCTCCCGAGGATGAGATACGCTCATACCTGAAAAAACAGGTGATACGTGTTCCCGATGCCCCCACAGCTCCTTATCTTGCGGATGCCGTGGATGATGCCTATACCCGTCTCATCAAGCCGTCCATCGAAAATGAGCTGCGTTCCATGCAGACAGATAATGCGGAGGATGGCGCGATAACCGTATTCGGAAAGAATCTGCGTCAGCTTTTGATGCAGCCCCCCATCGCCGGCAAAAATGTGCTTGGCTGGGATCCTGCATTCCGAACCGGCTGCAAGCTGGCTGTAGTGGACAGTACGGGAAAGGTGCTGGATACAACGGTGGTATATCCTACGGCACCCACTAATCCGGTTAAGATACGTGCAGCAAAGGATACCGTAAAAAAGCTTATCAGAAAGTATGATATAGATCTCATTTCCATCGGAAACGGTACCGCATCCCGGGAGTCCGAGCAGATAGTAGCGGAAATGCTGGAGGAGCTGAGGAGCGAGGAGCCCTCAAGGAAGGTCGCATACATCATTACAAATGAAGCAGGTGCGTCCGTATATTCCGCAAGCTCCCTTGCAACCGAGGAATTCCCGAATTTCGACGTGGGACAGAGAAGCGCGGCTTCCATAGCAAGGAGAGTGCAGGATCCCCTGGCGGAGCTGGTTAAGATCACACCGGAATCCATCGGCGTCGGCCAGTACCAGCATGATATGAACCAGAAGAAGCTGAAGGAAGCGCTATCGGGCGTGGTAGAGGACTGTGTAAACCAGGTCGGCGTGGATCTTAATACTGCATCCTATTCGCTGCTGGAGTACATTTCCGGAATATCGAAGACAGTTGCAAAGAATATTGTAACCTACAGGGAGCAGAAGGGAAGCTTCAAGGACAGAAATGAACTGCTTTCGGTTCCGAAGCTTGGTCCCAAGGCCTTTGAGCAGTGCGCCGGTTTCCTGAGGATCAGGAACGGAAGCAACCCGCTGGACAATACCGGCGTTCATCCCGAGAGCTATGAAGCTGCGGCAAAGCTTATGGAGCTCTGTCATTTCACGCTGAAGGATGTACAGACCGGCAAGGCAGTGATCTTTGTTCAGGATTACGCAAAGACCGCTAAGGAGCTGGGTATAGGCGAGCCTACGCTCCGGGACATGGTGGCTGAAATGACCCGCCCCGGCCGTGATCCCCGTTCGGATGCGCCGCAGCCCGTTCTCAGGACGGATGTACTGGACATGAAGGATCTTACCGAGGGAATGATCCTGAAGGGAACGGTAAGAAATGTCATAGATTTCGGTGCCTTTGTGGATATCGGAGTTCACCAGGACGGACTTGTACACATTAGCCAGCTTACCAATAAAAAATTCGTAAAGCATCCTCTGGATGTGGTATCGGTAGGTGATGTGGTTACCGTTAAGGTGCTTTCGGTAGATCTGAAAAAGAAAAGAATAGGTCTTTCGATGATCGTATAAAAATGTTATAATAAATTTTTAATCATGAGCCATTCCGGTTTTTTTTCCGGAGGAGCCTGTGGGCGAAAGGAGGAGAATACTATGATTTGGGACAAAGAGTATTCAAAAGAAGAACTGAAGAAGATAGCTGATACATACATGAACGAAACCTTCCCGCGCTATGATTTTATTGCGACCAGAGGCGATGGAATGTATCTTTACGATGAGAACGGTGAGGCATATCTGGATTTCCTCGGAGGTATTGCGGTAAATGCCACCGGTCACTGCAGTGAAGCTGTTGTTTCCGCCATCCGCGAGCAGGCCGGTGAACTGATCCACGCTTCAAACTACTGCTATACCATCCCTCAGATACTGCTTGCAAAGCTGATATGCGAGACCATAGGAATGGATAAGGTTCAGTTCCAGAATTCCGGTGCGGAAGCAAATGAGGTTATGCTCAAGCTGGCGCGGAAATACGGAGTGGATAATTTCGGACCCTCAAGGTATAAGGTGGTTACTGCCTATAATTCCTTCCACGGCAGGACTCTTGCAACTCTTGCAGCAACGGGACAGCCGGATTCCCCCATACAGAAGGGCTTCGGCGCTCTGATGCCGGGCTTCAGCTATGCGGAGTTCAATAATCTTAAATCCTTTGAGGATGCCTGTGATGAAGACACCATCGCAATAATGGTGGAGCCCATCCAGGGTGAGGGCGGAGTATATCCCGCAACAAAGGAATTCCTGCAGGGCTTAAGGAAGCTCTGTGATGAGAAGAAAATGCTCCTTCTCTTTGACGAGGTACAGACCGGCTGGGGCCGTACCGGCAGCATAATGGCATATCAGAAATATGGTGTAAAGCCTGATGTTGTATCCATGGCAAAGGCTATCGGAGGCGGTATGCCCATTGCAGCCATGGCTACTTCAAAGGAACTGATGGCAACGCTGTCAGCCGGCGCACATGGCACAACCTTCGGCGGAAATCCGGTATGCTGTGCTGCAGCCTATGCGCAGATTAAGGAAATGATCGAAAAGAAGCTTCCGGAAAATGCGGACGAGGTAGGAGAGTATTTCCGGAGCGAGCTTAAGAAGCTTCCGCATGTTACGGATGTCAGGGGAGCAGGAATGATCACGGGTGTTGAATTCGACAGTGATATTTCCGTAAAGGTAAAGCATGATGCCTTTGACCGGCATATGCTGATGACGGCAGTCCGGCCGAATGTGATCCGGATGGTTCCGCCGCTCATTGCATCAAGGGAAGACTGTGATAAGGCAGTCGCAATACTGAAGGATATTCTAAGCTGAGTAAAATGTATTAAGGCTTCTTTGGACTGCAGCTCCGGGATGGCATGAATCCTGTCATCCCGGGAATGCATCTTACTGCGTGTCTGAGAAACAGCAAAAAAGAGGAGAAGATTATGGAACGTAAGATAGCATGGGGAACGTATAATGATAAGGATCTGGAGAGACTTGAAGCTCTCTCGGAGGGCTACAAGGATTATCTCTTCAGAGGCAAGACGGAGCGGGAGGGAACCCGCTACATAGTTGAAGAGGCAAAAAAAGCCGGCTATATCTCGCTTGAGGAAGCCATAGCTTCAAAGAAAAAACTGAAGAAGCAGGATAAGATATATGCAGTAAATATGGGCAAGACAGTCGCTCTTTTCCAGATCGGTGATGAGCCGCTGGAACAAGGAATGAATATCCTGGGAGCGCATATTGATTCCCCGCGTCTTGACATAAAGCAGAATCCGCTTTATGAGAATAGCGGACTTGCATATCTTGATACCCATTATTACGGCGGCATCAAGAAATATCAGTGGGTCACTCTTCCCCTTGCCCTGCACGGCGTTGTGGCAAAGACCGACGGCACTCTTGTTGATATTGTCATCGGTGAGGATGAAAATGATCCTGTATTCTGCGTGACGGATATCCTGATCCATCTTGCGGCTGAGCAGATGGAGAAGAAGGCTGCAAAGGCAGTGGAGGGAGAGAACCTTGACCTGCTCATAGCTTCGCGGCCCATAAAGCTTGAAAAAAAGGGAAAGAAGGACGCAAAGGAGGAGAAGGATCCTGTTCAGAAGGAGGTACTCCGTATTCTTAAGGAGCGCTACGGCATGGAGGAAGAGGATTTCATGTCCGCAGAGCTTGAGGTGGTTCCCGCAGGTAAACCAAGGGATATGGGTATCGACCGTTCCATGATCATTGCCTACGGACAGGACGATAAGGTATGCGCTTATACAAGTCTTGTGGCACAGCTCAATATGAAGAAGGTTAAAAAGACCGCCTGCACACTGCTGGTAGATAAGGAAGAGATCGGCTCTGTAGGGGCTACCGGTATGCAGTCCAGATTCTTTGAGAATACGGTTGCTGAGCTGCTGAACCTTATGGGCTGCGGCGGAGACCTTCCGCTCAGACGATGCCTGAAGAATTCCAGTATGCTTTCTTCCGATGTGAGCGCCGGTTTTGATCCGCTCTATGCAAGTGCATTCGAGACTAAAAATGCGGCCTTCCTCGGAAAGGGAATGGTATTCAATAAATTCACCGGCGCCCGCGGCAAGTCCGGCTCAAATGATGCAAACGCCGAATATATAGGCCGTATCCGCGGTATACTTGATAAAAATGATGTCTGCTATCAGACTGCAGAGCTGGGTAAGGTGGATGTCGGAGGCGGCGGTACCATAGCATACATCCTGTCACTTTATGACATGGAGGTTATTGACTGCGGCGTAGCCGTGCTTTCCATGCATGCCCCATGGGAGGTGACCTCCAAGGCAGATATATATGAAACAGTTAAGGGCTATGAGGCCTTCCTTAAGGAGGCATAGACCCGTCCGGCACCGGCTCCGCATGCTGAGCATCCGGAGCCGGTGTGCTGAATAGCTGCAGGAATAATTACAGGGAAAAAATGAAGCAAAGAAAACGCAACTGCATGATTTCACTGCTTTCCGCATGTCTGATTTTGTGGACATGCCTTTTTTCCATGTCCTTCTATACCGCAGAGGCGGCGCAGAAGGATGAGTTCCTGTCCGGCTTTCAGCAGACAGTCTATGATCAGGAAAACGGCCTCGGAAGCGCTGAGGTAAACTGTATCTACCAGACCAGGTCCGGATATATCTGGATCGGTACGGACGGAGGACTTTACCGCTTCAACGGTAAGGAATTCAGGGTTTTTAATCTTTGGGATACGGATAAGGATGATATATATTTCATTAATTCGCTGTTTCAGGATTCAAAGGGACGACTCTGGGTAGGAACCGCCAATTATGGTCTTTTCTATATTGAAGGCAGTACTTCCACGCATTTTACCCAGGAATACTATGACGGCATCAAATGCATCAATGATGTGACCGAAACTGCTGACGGAACTATCTATGTCGCTGCATCCGTCGGACTTTACCGTATTGAAAACGGTAATGACAGCTTTACAGCCATGGACAGGCTGGATGGAAGAAATGTAAAGGATCTTACGGTTGCCAACGGGCAGCTTTGGGGCATTGTGAACGGCAGCAGCTTCTTTCTGCTTTCCGAGCAGGGAAATATAGTGGAGCTTAAAGCTTCGACCTATACTCAGGAGGAGCTTTCCTGTATCCTCGGAATGAATGACGGCACGGTCTATATAGGAACACTGGGAACCGAGATACTGCATATGGCCAGGACCTTCCGGGCGGAAAGCTTTTCATCGGGAAAGGACGGCATCAATTCGCTGTATCATGACGGTCAGAGACTTTTTGTCTGCGCGGACAGCGGCATGGGATACTTTGGAAGCGACAGGCAGTTCCATGCCCTTTATGATACACGGGTGAACAGGTATATATCATCGATGATGATGGATTATGAGGGCAGCTACTGGTTTGCATCCAGCAGATACGGCCTGCTCCAGCTGGG
>ONWK01000156.1 GCA_900321505.1 uncultured Eubacteriales bacterium | reverse complement strand
GGCCAGAAGAAATGCTTATGCGGAGCTGACCGCGATCTATAAGAAAAATCTTCCGGGTGCAAGGGAATCAAAAAGGAATGATGTAAAGCTCATGATACAGGAAACCCTTCTGGATTATCTGAAAGCCCATCCGGAGGACAGGGATAAAAAGGAATATAAAAATCTGGAGAAGCTGGCTCTTTCGGCAGATACAGACTTGGGCATCGCCGCGCCAAGGAATGAGGCAGAGCTGGAAAAGACGCCGAAGGCAGGTTATAACCGGTGGAAGCAGGAATTTGCTTCCGAACTCAGGAATCTGGAAAATGCTGTAGTAAGGGATGACCAGGAGGTTAACCGGAGTATACTTGACCTGCAGCATCAGGCCGAAGCAGCCGCAAGAGGAAGAAACCGGAATCTGGTTCTGGCCGGCGAAAAAATGGAACAGATCGAAACAGTGATCCAGAACCGTCAGGAGCAGCTGCTGGTTGCGTGGCAGAGAAAGGAGATCACGGAGCATTATTTCCGGACCAGATATGACCAGCTGCACGAGGTGCTGATGAATCCGGGCAGAAGGCTTCCGAATCCGCCGAAATTTACAGATAAACGTAATGCAGAGAGGTATGCATCGGATATGGCTATGATCAATAACCGTATATCCTGCTGCTTCGGCAACGGCAGATTCAGGAATATGGAAAGCTTCAGGGAATGGACTATGAGTCAGCCAGGTGTCAATCGGGAGGATTATGCCCAGCTTACGCCGGATGTATGGAAGCACCTGTACCGTCTGGAACTGTTTAACCATAATAGCAGGAAGGGAGCACCGGACTGGATGACACAGAAACAGACTGAAGCCGCAAACAGTATTCAGATACGGAAGGTCCAGAGAGAACAGCACAGGGCAGCCGCCATGAATGCGGCCGCAAATCATGCTGCACCCCAGCAGCACAACGCGGGAAGACATGGACCGGCACATAATCCCGGGCATTAGTTGCCGGCCAAAGCGGACGCTGCAGCACGGTGTGCTGCGTTAAGCGTCGGATCGGCCAGGCCGGGAGGTGCGACCATCGAGCAGGAGGCGGATTCCCCCTCCTGCTCGATTTTTAATTGCAGCTACCCCATGAGAAACAGAATAAGCAAAGAAATATGCCTGCCGGATGCTCAGTATCCGGAGTTGGTTCCTGAATAGCTACACGTTTTTTTTATATAGTCATCAAACCGAATAAATGATATAATAACAGACAGATTTGGGATAGCACAGGGAAGGACGGGAGGATCCGGTGAGTTCCGGACGAAGCAGATCATTTCATATACTCAAAATAAAAGGAACATATGGAAGAAGGTAAAAGAGTAAAAAAGAAAATATAGTCTGTAAATCGCAGGGTATCCCGTATCTCACTGCTCGGAGGCATACTCCTGGGACTTGCGGCCCTGTTTATAGGACTGGTGGTCTATAGTCATATCTTTGCAAAACAGCATATAGAGCAGTCTGATGATCTTACGATGCTCTGTCTGGAATTCAGAAACAAAGCACGGTAACCATAAAACATATAAATTGAAGGGGAGGTATAACAAATGCGTTTGCTTATTCTGTTGCTGGTCTCAATCTTTCTCATTCTGCCGCTTACTTTTCTCTGGATCGCAAGTCTGTTTATAGATAAGGATCAGGAATATGAAACGGACAGTCCGTTTTACCGTAAGCTGCTTTATCTGGGAACGGCGGTTCTTCTTTATCCGCTGCGGATAAAGGTACATTTTACCGGGAAGGAAAAGATCCCGAGAACCAAAAAGGTAATGTTTGTATATAATCACGTGTCGAATTTTGACCCTATCCTGCTCTGGCAGGAGCTGAGACGCTGGGATATCGCCTTTTTGTCCAAGGAAGAGAATTTCAAGGCACCCATTTTCGGGCGGTTCGCAAAAAGATGCTGCTTCATGGCAATAGACAGGGAAAACCCCAGAGAAGCGCTTAAGACCATTAATAAGGCGGCTGAGCTCCTTAAGAATAAGGCAGTTTCCATAGGGGCTTCACCGGAGGGAACCCGCAGTAAGACAGGGGAACTGCTTCCCTTCCATGACGGTGTGTTCAAGGTGGCCAAAAAGGCAGATGCTCCGGTAGTTGTGGTGAGGATCAGGGATACGGAAAAGATCCGGAAGAATGTACTGCGCCGCAGATCTGATGTTTATTATGAAGTGGTGGATGTGATAAGGCCCGGGGATGCAGAGTGGAAAAATGTGCATATGATCTCTGAGAGAGCCCGTAAGGCTATGCTGGGATAAAATGCCGGATATTATTTCGGAACTGCAGAAGCTGTATAGTTATCCGGATTTTGGGAAAGGAAGTGAAGGATTGAGAAGAAAAAGAATTGCCGCAATGACAATAGCGGGATGCATGGCGTTATCCATGGCATTTACCGGTTGTACGAAGGAGCCGGAGAATAATAATGCCACGGAAAGCGCGTCCATACAGGAGAGCGGTTCCACTGAGACGGGCAGTTCTGCGGAAGTGAGTACTCCCGACGGGAAGATCACTATGGATAATATCCGTAATTATGTGGTTGGGATAGATGAACCGGTGGAACTGAAGGACGGTACGAAGCAGCCCATGATCAATTTTGATAATGCGGCAACAACACCGTCACTGACTCCTGTCTCGGGTATGGTTGAGGAAGAGCTTAAAATGTACGGTTCCGTCGGACGCGGTTTTTCACAGAAATCCGATCATTCCACGGAATTTGTGGCAGAAACGCGTAAGAAGGTGATCAGCTTCGTCGGAGCGGATAAGGTGGACGGCGAATATACCTGCGTATACGTGGATAATACCACGGACGGTCTGAACAAGCTTGCATCCGCACTTGTAAAGGATAAGAGCGATGTGATCCTTACGACCCGTATAGAACATCATTCCAATGACCTTTCCTGGCGTGAGCGTGGTACCGTGATATATGCGGAGGTGGACGAAAAGGGCCGTGTGAAATATGAGGATATAGAGAAACTGCTGACGGAGAACAAGGTTAAGATCGTATCCGTGACAGCAGCCTCAAATGTAACAGGCTATGTGACAGATGTTCACCGTGTGGCAAAGCTTGCTCATGAGCACGGTGCGATACTGATCGTGGACGGAGCCCAGATAGTGGCTCACAGGAAATTCGAAATGAAGGGTGCGACACCCGAGGAAGATGTGGATTTCCTGGTCTTCTCCGCACATAAGATGTATACACCTTACGGAGGGGGAGCTATCGTAGGTAAAAGAGAACTTATGTATGAAAAAATGCCGGAAGTATATGGCGGCGGTACCGTGCAGATTGTGGCAGACAGCCGTCAGAATTATAAGAACCCGCCGGAAAGCTGGGAAGCGGGCTCTCCGAACTATCCGAGTATAGTAGGTTTGAACAAAGCTATCGACATCCTTCAGGAGGTTGGCTTTGATAAGATCGAGGAACACGAGAAGGTATTGAACCGCAGACTGATAGACGGCCTTAAGAAATTTGATGATATCATAATCTACGGAGACACGGAGAATATTGATGACCGGGTAGGGGTTGTAACCTTTGACTTTAAGAATCTGAATTCCTATTATCTGGCTGTTGCAATCAAGGAATATGGAGGTGTAGCCACACGCCGGGGTTCCTTCTGCGCACACCCCTATGTATGGAGGCTTAAGGGGATACCGGATGATCAGGTAGGCTCCTTTGAAAACTGCGAGGCAGCATATTCTCCGGGTATGATCCGTATAAGCTTTGGAATCTATAACACGGAGGAAGAGGTGGATAAGTTCCTTGAAATACTTCCGAAGGCTATAGAAGAGGCAAAGAAAGAAGTGGAAAGATTAACAAAAGAAGATCTGCTGGTAAAGCCGCTTGATCCGTCATTCTAAATGTGAAAGGAGGAGGGGAAAACCCTCCTCCTTATCAGTATAAAGATCATTATGCTATCCGAGTATAGGAGACAGAACCTTTCTGTTTTTGGGATTAAAGCAATCACCAAGAGCAGTTACTTTATCTGCCAGACAGAGGATAACAGCCTCCTTTGATGAAGGCTTGGATGCCGAAAGCGGCCACATGTGGCTCCTGATGGCGTCAACGCTTTCGGGGTCGATATCACTCCAGAGCTTACGGGCTGTAATAGCGGAATTCTTCGGATGAAGGCGCCCGCACTCGAGATTGTTGCGGTATCTGTCCTCACGTCCGAGCATACCCAGATCATGCAGGAGAGAGATGCGGACAACCTTTCTCGTGTCAACACTGATCCCGGCCTTATTGATGAGATTACACATCGTGAGTCCCGCTCTTGCGGTAAGGATGGAATGATCGCCGACAGAAGAGCGATGATGATGCTTCTGAGATAAAGCAACTCCGAATTCCTCGGATCGAAGGATATCCTCTCCGTATCTCTTGATCAGCACATCATTTCTCCGGTTCCTCAGTTCTTTTCTTTTCAATACCGGCTCTCCTTTCGAATCCCTTGATTTTATATTTATAGAAATTGGCCATTCACATAATAGTATAACACTCTTTTTTTTGCAACAGAATATTTCGAATTTGAATGCTTTTGGTCTATTTTACCAAATGAAGTTGATGTTTTTAGCTGTTTTTCGGTATAAAACAGTGTGATCGGTGTTTCTCATTTTACAGCGGGTAACCGGAATAGTAACGACAGCGACAGTCAATTTGCTTGCACTTATACCGATGTTATAGTAAAATTACATTAACTGTGTAATACAGTCCGGCGCCCCGGATCAAAAGTATCAGGTGCACAGGGCCGGTATGAATGATTACAGGTGATCCTGTATAAATGGACAATCAGGAGCAGCTTATGGAAAGATACAGATATAACCCGATTGAACGTACACAGATGGAAAAAAGTGTAGTTCCCTTTGCGGTCTATCAGTTTCTGGATAAGAGGGTGGTTACGATCCTTTTATCACAGGGCTTTTTTGAGTTGTTCGGATATGAGAACAGCGAAAAAACCTATGAACTGATGAATAATAACATGTATCGCGACGTGCATCCGGATGATGTTGCAAGGGTCTCAGATTCAGCCTTGCGTTTTGCTGTGGATGGCGGTGAATATAATGTGGTCTACCGTACGATGAAAAAAGGGGAGTACCATATTATTCATGCCTTCGGAAGACATTTCAATACTGCTGAAGGCGTACGCCTTGCCATGGTCTGGTACGTGGATGAGGGATTATATGTCGGAAATGATATCGTCCACGATGATTCCCTGGAGAGGAATTTCAGTATTTCCCTTTATGAAGCAAGTCTGAACAGAAAGTCGAATTTCGATGCTCTGACAGGGCTGCCCAACATGACGTACTTCTTCGAACTGGCGAAGGCGGGCAGGATACGCGCACATGAGGAATCGAAGCATTGCTCCCTGTGTTTTGCCAACCTGAACGGTATGAGATATTATAATAAAAAATACGGGTTTGCGGAAGGCGATAAGCTGCTCCGGCTTTTTGCCGACCTGCTGATCAAGTATTTCGGAAGCGAGAATTCAGGTCGGATCGCTCAGGACAGTTTCGCTTTTTTCGCCCTGTCCGATCATCTGGACAAGTCTATTGAAAACCTGTTCATGGAGTTCGGGGTGATGACCGGAAAGAGGGGAGCGTCCGTCCGTATTGGGATCTACCCGGATACCATGGGCGTGGTGGAGACCAGTCTGGCGTGTGACCGCGCCAAGTATGCATGCAATACCATACAGAATACAAATTATTCCCAGTATGTCCGGTTTGACAACACCATGCTGGAGTTTGAGTCAAACAGGCAGTACGTGATCGATCATCTGGACCAGGCGCTGGAGGAGGGCTGGATACAGGCATATTTCCAGCCGATAGTCCGGACAGCAAACGGATGTGTGAGTGATGAGGAAGCTCTCGCACGGTGGATAGACCCGGTCAGGGGAATGCTTTCGCCTGCGGAATTCATACCTATCATTGAGGATGCAAAGCTGATATATAAGGTTGATCTCCATATGGTAGATCTTATCCTGAAAAAGATGAAGGCCCAGGAACTGGAAGGGCATTATATAGTTCCGACCTCAGTGAATCTGTCGAGGACTGACTTTGATGCCTGCGATATGGTCAGTGAGATATGTACCCGTGTTGATGCCGCAGGTATCAGCAGGAGTCTGATCACCATAGAGATCACTGAAAGTGTGATCGGAAGCGATTTCGACTTTATGAAAAAGCAGGTTGAAAGGTTCCGAAAGCTGGGATTCCATGTATGGATGGATGATTTCGGCAGCGGATACTCTTCTCTGGATGTGCTTCAAAGCATCCATTTTGATGTAATAAAGCTTGATATGAGGTTCATGAAGCAGTTCGACAACGATGAGAAGAGCCGTGTGATCATTACAGAACTGATGAAGATGGCCATCGGACTCGGTATAGAGACCGTATGCGAGGGCGTGGAACGGGCTGATCAGGTGGAATTCCTTGCGGAGATCGGCTGTACCAGACTGCAGGGTTACTACTACTGCAAGCCTATACCGATGGATGAGATATTCCGAAGATACCGGGAGGGACGCCAGATCGGTTTTGAAAATCCCGAGGAATCCGCATATTTCGAAGCCATCGGCAGGATCAATCTTTATGATGCATCTTCCGCTGTGAGTGAAACCGAGACATCCGGGAATCAGTATTTTAATACTTTTCCGATGGCTATACTCGGTGTCCGCGGCAGTGAGATGAGGATAATCCGAAGCAATAAGTCCTACCGTACATTTATGAGCCGGATCTTCCAGGATCTGGAAAAAGCGGGGGGCGTGAATATCCGTGGAAATGCGGGAGGACGCGGCTCTGCCGTTGAAGGAGCGATCAGAAAATGTGCCGAAAGCGGTGAACGTGTTTTTATCAATGAACGTATCACCAGCGATACCACGGTCCATGCGTTGATCATAAGGATAGCCTCCAATCCGGTAACCGGAATGACAGCCTGCAACATTATCATTCTCGGTATTATCAAGGATACCGGTCAGGGAGTGACATATGCCGATATCGCAAACAGCCTGTCATCGGACTACATTTACCTGTATTATGTCAATCTGGAAACAGAGGCTTTCACCGAATACAGGCACATGAATTCCGAGTCGGCTCTTGTGGTGGAGAGGCACGGGACGGAATTCTTTGCTGCCAGTCAGCATGATGCGCGAGAAATCATCAGCCCTGATGATCTGGATCAGTTTTTGGCAACGTTTACGAAGGAAAAAGTCATTAAGGCCATGGATGAGCATGGGGCATTTAAGATAACCTACCGGATGCTGATTGAAGGTGTTCCGGAATTTGTTCATATGAAGGCGGTAAGAATGACCAATAATCCGGGTCATATCATCATCGGCGTCAGCAATGTGAATGCACAGATGAGAGCTGAGGAGGATCTGAAGCAGCTTAAGGAAGAACGGATCACCTTTTCACGTCTTTCTTCCCTGGCCGGAAACAATATCTGTGTATATATCGTCAATCCGGCAGATGACAGCTATTTGGAATATACCGCAACCTCAGATTATGACGGCCTGAACCTTGCCAAGAAGGGCGATGATTTCTTTAACAGGTCCAGAGAGGAAAGTAAGTGGGCTATCTACTCCACTGATCAGGAACGTTTCAGGGAGATGTTCACCAAAGAAAGAGTTATGGGGGAGATAGAAAAGTACGGTGTATATGTAATCAATTACCGGCTGATGATAGATGGCGTCGCCACCTATGTGTGCCTTAAGGCAGCGAAGGTGAATGAGGTGGACGGCCCGAGGCTGATAATCGGTGTCAGTGATGTTGATGCCCAGGCGCGCCGTGACGTGGAATATATGAAGCGCAACAATCTGAGGATCGTCCCCGAATGATAAGGATGAAGCGCAACAATCTGAGGATCGTCCCCGAATGATAAGGATTATGTGATACAGGTACCGTCCTTATCGGTTCTCTCGGAGGAAAAAGAATGAAGCGCATCTATGACAGATCAGGATATCGGCAGGCGTATCCGGAAAAGTAGGGATGGGGGTTATGAAGAAAAGAAGAATTAAAAAGTCAGTGATCGCCGTACTTCTGATGGCGCTTATCCTGCCGCAGACCCTGCCGGCGGGAGCGGATGCGGCCGTTAGCGGCGGCTGGAAGAAGAACGACGGAGTATGGTATTATTACATGCCGGACGGGGATAAGGTCACCGGCTGGAAGAAGGTTGGCGGCAAATGGTATTACTTCAGCAAAGACGGTGTGATGCAGACCGGCTGGAGATATATTTCCGGAAAATGGTACTATCTGAATCCCGGCGGGGATATGGCGTTAAATGAGTACCGTGACGGCTTCTGGCTGGGAAAGAACGGTGCCTGGGATACACGGTACGGCAGGGGAAGGTGGAAAAAGAATTCCAAAGGTCAGTGGTACCAGGACGGTAAATGGTATCCGAGGTCAAGGGAATTGAAGATAGACGGTAAGCTGTATTATTTCGACAGCGCGGGATATCTTCAGGAAAATGCGGATAGTCCGGAATACGGTAAAGGCATTACGAAGCTGTCAGCAAATGTAAAGCAGTTTGATATCCCCGAAACGGCGATGAGCGATTCCCACAGTGATGCGCTGTCAGAGGGCGGAGCGGTTCTTTTACAGAAGATGACCGAAACGGACGGACAGAAGAACTATCTCATAAGCCCCGCGTCCATCCAGATGGCTCTGGGGATGACCTGTACGGGAGCGGATAAGGGAAGCGCAACGGAAAAGGCTATTATGGCTGTCCTTATGCCGGGAGTCACGGCTGACAGTACCTCTTTCAATAAAGAAATGGCAACCTTTGCCGGAAGACTGAAGGCTGCCGAAGGAGTTGAGTGGGGTGTTGCCAATTCAGTCTGGGTAAAGAATGACGGGAAGGTGAAGCTGAGAGACAGCTACATCACGGATGTGGCCAGTTATTACAAGGCCGAACTGTTTGCGGCACCCTTTGATCAGGGGACGATAGATGCAATCAACGGCTGGGTGAGCAAGAACACAAAGGAAATGATCCCTCAGATCATAAAAGAGCTGTCAGAAGATGCGCGTATCGCACTGATAAACGCCCTCAGTTTTGAAGGAGAATGGGCAGTACCTTATGAGGAGAGCTCAATATCCGTGAACAGGGATTTTACAAATGCCGACGGGACGACGAGCAGGGTGACCATGCTTTCCAGCAAGGAATATGCAGCTGTACATCTTGCGGGAGGACTGGGCTTTATCAAACCCTATAATGGCAATAAGTACAGCTTCGTGGGATTGCTTCCGCCGGAAGGAATGACTGCGGAAGAGTATATTACGAAACTGGCTGATGGTTCGGAAAGCTTTTCGGAAGCGGTCCGTAACCCGGATGTATCAAGGGATGTATATGTGGATATGCCCGAGTTTAAGGCTGAGTACATGATCTGCATGGACGACGTACTTAAGAGCCTGGGCATGGAAGTGGCATATACCGGCGGAAATCCCGAATTCGGCAGGATGGTAACGGATGACAGCGAGCAGGTGGGTATCGGGACCATAGTCCACAAAGCGGTTATAGAGGTGGACAGAAAAGGAACCAGGGCTGCAGCGGCAACGGCAGTCATCATTGAGAAGAATACTTCGGTTCTGGATCCGGTTGAACCGTACTATATCTGCCTTGACCGACCGTTCGTATACGCAATAACAGACAATGAGACAGGCATTCCCGTGTTCCTCGGCATTGAGAACCGGATCGATGGGAACTGATACATTTCAGGTTTATTTAGAATCGCAGGCGCGGATCATTCCGTCGCCTGCTTTTTTCGCGATACGACAGCCGGACTCTGATATCAAAGGTAAAAAATATGTGGAAAAAGACTGCATTTGCATGGTATAATATATTAGTTTTGCTTAAAGGCAATTTAGGGGCGTACAGGGGTGAACAGACTATGAACAGGAGGAGAAGGATATTTCAATACTGCAGAGGAAACGCGATGGGCGGCTTTTTTGTTGTGCTGCTGATCGCTTTATTTGTATGTATTTATCCCTGTATGGCATATGCGGCCGGGGACGGTAACAGCGGCGATAAAAATACTTCCGCGGATACGTCTAAAAAAACGGGATTTACGGTTACGATCGAAGCAGTCAGACTTTCGTCATCCTCGGGCACGGTCATTGTATCTTCCAAAGGCAGTAAAGCTGAATACTATTACGTACTTGTGAAGGAATACGGAGAGACCGCTCCTTCGGCGGCTGAGATAAAAAAGAACGGGGTCAAAAGCTGGGACGGACTCATTTCCATACCGCCCCTTTCCGCAAATGTGGAATATGTATTCTATGCCGTTGCTGAAGATGAAAACGGCAGATTCAGTAACGTGGTTTCACAAAAGGCGGTATCATCGGATTCAAAAGGGATCGAGATAGAGGGACATATCTATTTTACGCTGCAGCCCAGAGACGAGATCGATGATTATCTGAATGAGCCCGGAGAGATAAGCATCAATCTGGGAACCGCAAAGGATGTAAAAAGCATTGAATATATCATTGCCGACAAATTCGCAAGCTCGGCGGGTATGATCGAGTCTATAGCCACAGAGGAACAGGATGTTACCACATCGGCCGGAGCGTCTTCCGTAACGCTCAGCAAATGGACCAGGTACAATGTGGACGAGAAACCCGGTCTTGTCAGGAATATGCTTAATTATATCTATGTCAGGATCACGGATGGCGACGGTAATACGACCTATATATCATCCCGCGGTATCTGGGAGGATGAAAATGCACCGGTTGCGATGAGTGTAACTGCCGAAGCGGAAGAGACAACTGCGGTTGTAACCGTGACCGGTGATGATGATGAGAGCGGTGTTAAGAAATACTATTTCCTGCTCCAT
>ONWK01000158.1 GCA_900321505.1 uncultured Eubacteriales bacterium | reverse complement strand
TGCAGCCGGTCTCTGTAGTTCTCATCCGGACCCAGGCCCAGATAAGTCACCTCCGTAAGCTCTTTGCATACCGGTATATCCATGGCAAATGCCGGCATTTCCGGATATCCCGCAACGCCCGGGAATTCCGCCTCCACCAGTATCCTGCCGTCCGCATATGCAGTATATATAACCTTATATCTTATCTCATCATGAAGTCCGGCCCTAAAGGCAGTGGTCATGCGTATCCCGCCTTCCACGGGTTCCATTCCGAAGCCGCTGTAATCCTTTGCTGCAAAATGTCCCGCTCCGTACCATGATGCCATCTTTGCAGGATAACCCGCGCCTCGGTCATTGTCCGTCATGGCCCGCCAGAAGCTGACTCTGGGTATCCTCCTGATGAGCTCCCTTCCACCGAACTGCAGCGAACTGATACCGCCCTCCTGCATTGAGAACTGTATCCTGAAATCATCACCTATGATCCCCACATAACCGTCGCCCACAGCGATGCGTCCGGGAGTGCCGCTGCCCGCCGGGATCCTCTTTTCCTCTTCCTCCTTCACGAACTGCCCGAAGGCAAATTCATACCAGTGGTCAGCCACCGCCGTTACATCTTCTTCATCGGTAACGGTCACGGCATTTCCGTCCGTAAGCGCCTCAAGATGCTCTCCGTCCCGGAATGCCCTGACAACTATGGTCTTCAGTCCTTCCCCTTCCGGAAGCGTGATCCCGTGAGGAATGGTAAGATAACAGCCGGGCCTTACATTTACACTGAAGGCCTTTTTCTCCGTCAGCTCACCGTCCAGATACGAGCTGGCTGTAAAGAGCACATCCTCCGTATCCACAAAAAGATTGCGGTTCTCCACTGTTACGGCATCCTCCGTAACGGTGATCCTGACGGGGCTGTAGAGTGCCCTGACCTCCTGCATTTTAGGTGAAATGCACCGGTCGCCGTACACTATTCCGTTGGTGCAGAAGCCGTAATCCGTCGGTCTGTCGTCGAAGTCGCCGCCCACTGCAAGAATGACATTTCCGTCCTCCTTCTTCGGCAGCACCTGGTCGATGTAATCCCAGATAAATCCGCCCTGATATCCGGCGAACTCATCCTCTAGCTCAGTATATAAATGCATTCCGCCAAGGGAATTGCCCATGGCATGCATGTATTCGCAGCTGATATAGGGCTTGGTCACATAAGCCGGATCAGCCGCCTGCTTCGCAAGCTCCTCCGCGAGATAGGCCCGGATATCCGCCGGCTTTGCATACATCCTGCTCTCCATGTCGGAGATATATCTGTATTTCTGATTATGGAAGACGCCCTCATAATGCACCAGCCGCCGCGGATCCTTCTCATGGAAGAATGCCGACATGGCCGCGATATCCTCGCCCGCATAGGACTCATTTCCGAGAGACCAGATCAGTACCGACGGATGATTCTTGTCCCGCTCGTACATGGACCGAGCCCTGTCAATAACCGCTTCCTTCCACTCGGGAAGGTCGCCGGGCACATTCCATGAAGGCTCGATGCCCACGGGCTTCTGCCAGGAGCCGTGGCTCTCCAGATTCGTCTCATCGATCAGATACAGTCCGTATTCATCGCAAAGTCTGTACCACAGGGTCTGATTCGGATAATGGCAGGTACGCACTGCATTTATGTTATTCTCCTTCAGTATACGAATATCCCGGCGCATCTCCGCTTCCGATATGCACCGTCCGCCCTCAAGGGAGAATTCGTGCCTGTTGACGCCGCGGAAAATGATCCGCTCTCCATTGATGCACATGATCCCGTCCTGCATATCGAAGGTTCTGAAGCCTGTCCGTTCAGATACCCGTTCTATCTCCCGCGTCCTTTCCTTAACGGTTATGGAAATGTCATATAACGCCGGATCCTCCGCGCTCCAAGGGAAGACTCCCGGGATGCGGACCTTCCAGGTATAGCTTACCTCCCGGGTATGACTGATGAGTGCGCCGAATACATTTTCCTTAATCTTCGTTTCCCTGCGTACAGGTTCGGGAAGCGGCTGATCCTTTTCCTCTCCCTTTGCAGAGCGGGATCTGCCCTTCACGCCGTCAAATATCGTCTTTCCTTCCCTGTCGGTCAGGCTGCACTGCAGCACGGGAAGGGTCTTTGCTTCCGGAGAAACGGCGAGCCTTGCCGTTATCGCAAGCACGCCTTCTCCCGTGGCCGTATCATAGTCTGCGGTCATCTCAAGATCCCGCACGTGAGCCTTAGGGATACGGCGGAGCTCCACGGAACGGAAGATACCGGAGAAACGCCAGAAATCCTGGTCCTCCAGCCATGACGCGCTGCTCCGCTTATATACCTCCACAGCAAGCTTATTATCCTTCTCCCGGATGATATCCGTAACACAGAATTCCGAAGGTGTAAACGAGTCCTCGGAATATCCCACATACTGTCCGTTCAGCCATACCGAAAGGGCAGTCTCCACCCCATTGAAGACTATGGTGATATCCTCGCCCTCTTCAAGGGGACGTTCAAGATCAAAGAATCTGACATAGCTTCCCACCGGAGCCTCAGCCGGGATCTTAGGCGGACGGACCACCTCCACGCCGTCCCACGGATAGAGGGAATTCATATACTGCGGACGGCCGTAGCCCTGCATTTCAATGTGTCCCGGCACCCGTATCTCCCCGAAGCCAGACAGATCATACTTTTCCTTTTCGAAACCGACCGGACGGTCCTCAAGTCTCGTACTGTATTTAAACTGCCACACCCCGTCCAGCGGCTGCGCCGGAGTCATCGGCTCACCCTTGATCACGGGAGCATATTCATGATCCGAATGCGCAGGAAGGCGGTTGATGGCAAATATTTCCGGATTTTCAAGTATCTTCTCAAGTTTCATGGCCTTCTCCTTTTCTTCATTTTGCCGATGTAACTGTTCACGTACCCTTCAATTCGATATCATCGCCTGTTGGACCGTCTCCAGATCATCCTCTTCTCCGCCTCTTTGATCAGCTCATCCCGGAAATCCGGATGTGCGATGCTGATCAGCAGCTCGGCTCTTTCCCAGGTTGACATGCCCTCCAGATTCACCGCGCCGTATTCCGTTACGATGAAATAAACCTGACTCCGGGGTGATGTAATGATATCTCCGTCAAACTGCGGTCTGATACGCGATCTCACCGTTCCGTCCACCTTGTCGTGGAAGGTGGATTTCAGACATATAAATGCCTTTCCGCCTCTTGAAGCAGATGCGCCCGCCAGGAAATCCAGCTGTCCTCCGGTACCGCTTATCTGTCTTGAACCCGCGCTCTCTGCGGCCACCTGCCCGTAGAGATCCACGGCAACACAGCTGTTGATGGAAACCATATTGTCTATCTGCGCGATGGTAAAGGGACGGTTCACGTACTCCAGCGGATATGCCGCCACCCCGGGGTTATCATCCAGCCATTCATACAGCTCCGTGGAGCCTACCGCACAGCCGAAGACTCCCTTTCCTCTGTCTATGCTCTTGCATTTATTTGTAAGCTTCCCTGCCCTGAACAGGGTCAGAAATGCATCGGTACACAGCTCCGTATGCATCCCCAGATCCTTTATATCCGACTCCGCCATGATCTCACCCACCGCATTCGGAATGCTTCCTATACCCAGCTGCAGCGTAGCGCCGTCGATAATATACGGGATCACATGCTCCGCGATCCTGCGGTCATTATCAGTGGTCTTTATCGGAAGCAGGTTGGTAAAGGGCTCATGGGGTTCATCCACGATATAATCCACCTCGGAGATATGGATACACTCATCATTTCCTCCGTGGATCTTCGGCAGATGCTCATTTACCTCCAGGATAACGATATCCGCCTTCCGGCAGATGGGGCCCGCCACTCCCGTATTCACGGAGAAGTTGAAAAATCCGTGCTTATCCATGGGAGACACGCTGACCATCACCACATTTACCTTGATGAAGAACTCGTAATATGCCGCGTTATTGTGGAACACCATGGGGATGTAGTAGCACAGTCCCCGGTCGCAGAGCTTACGCTCATAGGAGGAGCAGTGCCAGCTGTGATAGATGAAATGTTCCTGCGTCTCGTCACATTCGGCCACTTCTATAGGCCCCCCGATCAGGTTGCCCCGGATCTTCACATCCTTCAGCTCATCCCGGCGTTTGCTGAGAGCCTTGTCCAGAAGCACCGGTTTTCCGAGAGAGCTCGTGTAATCCACCCAGTCGCCGCTCTTTACAACGGAAACCGCCTCCTCAGGCGTTCTCAGCTTGGAACGATATTCCTCAGTATAATCCTTAAGCATTTTGTATCCCCCCTTGATGCCTTACAGCACATTCGACAAAAGTATCTCCGTTCCTATTCCTATCAGTATGATACCTCCCACCAGCGATGCGTAACGGTTAAGCTTCGTCCCCACCTTTATCCCGAGCGTGAGCGCGATCCTGCAGAGCAGAAATGTGATAACCCCGATCATCAGCGCCGCAATAAGTGCCGAGACAAAACCGTATTCGGAAATGGTAAAGCCCACCGAAAGTGCATCGATGGATGTAGCGATCCCCTGTATGATCAGGGTTCCCTTCCCCAGCTTCTGGTCCTCCTCATTCTCCTCCGTTTTACCCCTGAGGATCATGATCCCTTCGATCAGCATCTTACCTCCGATAAAAATCAGAAGTCCGAAGGCGATCCACGGAATAAAGGGTTCCGCCTTCTTAAAGATGTGGATGAAGAATGATACCGCCGCCCAGCCGATAAGCGGCATGATGGTCTGAAAGAAGCCGAAGGTTCCGGCTATCTTGTTCTTCTTCCCCGCGGACATACCCGGCTCATGGAAACCATTTACGATGGATACCGAAAAAGCATCCATGGCAAGGCCTATGCCCAGCAGGACATTTGATATAATAAATTGAAATACATTCATTTTCCGGTACTCCCCAGCTCCTTATTCATTGTCTATGCTCTGTATTCGTTCTCGTAGCTTCTGAGATAGCTTCCTATAACTTTCTCGCTGATGCCCTCCCCGATGGCGATCAGAACAGGCTGCCCCACAGGACTCGGGCGCAGCTCCGTATGTTCACGGGTGGCGTTGATCTCAAGCCACTCTGCTGCAGGATGACCGGCGTTATATCTTACAAAGCCCTTAACCCTCATGAGTCCCGCACAGGAAGGATCCGCAAATATCCTCTTCATCAGCTCCTCTGCCGGTTCCTCCGGAAGCTCCGGATGAAAGAAGAAAAGCGAGCTGAAGGTTCCGTCCTCTGTGATCGGCTGCTTTCTGTAAGCATAGTCCCTGTGTCCGGCTGAGAGAAGCCTTTCCATGTCCCCATCTGAAATGCTCCCTATAGTTCCCTTATCCGCCTCCGAAGCATCACTGCCGCTGCGCAGTATCAGCTCTTCCGGTCCCAGCCTTCTCGCACATCCGACATTCTCAAGCGAGGCATTCATATATCTCAGGATTTTATCAAGCCCGGTTTCCGGGATTTCTTCTGTATCTGTCTCCACCGGCTCTATCCCATCTTCCGGGCTTTCTTCTGTATATACCTCTGCCGCCTCTTCCCCATCCTCATTCACTTCCGCTGACCCTGCCAGATCCTCCGCCTTGCTTACCAGCACCATGCCGGCCTTCGTCAGCTGCTCCGCCAGCAGATACCTGCCGCTTTCCGAATAGGCTCCGGAAGCCAGCATTTCCCCGTCTGCCACGGTGATCACATTGTTCAGCTCCAGCAGATGATCAAGGGGCTCTTCGTATAGTATATCAGAAAATTCCTCAACATCAAAGACCCCTGATGGCTCAACGATAACTCTGTCGTAACGGTCTATACCCATGGCGATCAGCTTGGTCTTCAGCCTGCGCCTGTGGCAGTCCGGATCCCCTCCGATCACCATTTCCAGGCGGCAGCGGTCTCCCAGCTCACGGTGAAGAAGCATCAGATCAACATTTATGGCGCCGAAATCATTCTCGATTATGCCTATCCTCTCCCCGCGCTTATGAAGCTCGGATGCATAGTCCAGGATAAATGTTGTTTTTCCCGCTCCCAGAAAGCCGGTGACCAGATCAACTTTAGTTTTTTTTGCTTTAATCTGCATGAAAAGGTTTTCCTTTCGTTATTTCGTATAAAAATATAAAGTTTTTTCTACCTGTCAACTGTTGATTTTCTATGTGGAAATCATATATAATAACTTTGTGTCTGTCTGTGAGACAGCTATTTTGATGAAAGGAGTTCCAAAAATGGCAAACAGAGTTGAAGATATTGCAATCCGTCAGGGTTACTTCGAAGATACTCTCCTTATGATCGGCGAATTTGATTTCCTCGGCCATGCCATGAATTATGTACTCCGTGTATCCTCCTTCGGTTCCAAAAGTGAGAAGGCAAATGTGCAGGTGTATTTCGGTCTGCTGGATGATACCATGCGTGACTTCTCGGAAGCAAGGCATTTCTATGAGATCGGCCAGACCATTATCGATAAGGACAGGCTGTGGCTCAGATCCGAGAGCGTAGAGCTTCGTGAGACCTTTCAGGGGCTCAAGTTATATGTAAAGGATGACGCCATTACTCTTGATTTCATGGTTCAGAACGACGGTGTCAAGATCGATCTGCGAACCCTTGAGAAAATGGGCATCAACAACCGTCTTGAGGGTTACTCCTATCCATACTGCCTGTCTGAGGGCACGGCGCTGATCGGCGAGAATTACAGCAATGTCCAGGGTACTCTCTTCTATATGCGCCGTTACCAGAATCACGCCGGACGCTATGATAAAAAGGTTGGGCAGACCTCCCTGCTTAGAGGTTTCTCCCGTTCCGTTCAGACTGCACAGGAGCCTGAAGCCAATTCGCTGTATGGTTTCTTTACTCTTTCAAATGGCAAGAGAGTCGCCTTCGGCTACTTCGGAGACGGCAGAGAGCAGGATGATTACCTGGTTGTGACTGCAGGCAACAGCACCAGCGAGCATAAGATCAAGCCTATACAGGCTTCCATTCACGATACCGGTGATGAAGAGCGTCCTGATAAGGATGTTCTGGTACTGATACAGTCGGCAGAGGATGAATTCACTCTGAAAATGCGGCGTGTACTCACGTTGACCGATAATCTGTCTCCCGAAAAGAAGGACTTCAAGCTGTATGACCGCTTTGTACGTCTCAGCGGCAACTGGAACGGTTCAAAGATCACCGGATGCGGCTGTATGGTCCTTACCTGATAAATTGCATCATTTCCCCCTTATGCGCAAAGAGCATGAACAGCCTCGGTTCAATCCGTTACTGCTCATGCTTTTTGATTTGTTTCCGCCTGCGGTGCTCAGGGTAGAAGCACACAAAATATCCAAGAGCCACTACCGGTGCGGCACCGAGTATATCCAGAGCGGAATGCTGTTTTACAAATACTATGGATACGGTGATCATGATCGCCAGGAAACCGATCACGGTCAGCATCATTTTACCGGAAAACCTTTTGGAATCCGCCGCTGCAAATAAAACTGCAAAAGCTCCTATCACGTGCTCCGAAGGAAAGATGCTTGCAGGTTCATCCGCAGCGTATATGCCTTTCACCAGCCAGGTACAGAAGTTGTCTCTCGGAAAGGTTTCCGGCCGCAGGTCATGTCCCGACGGCCATATAAAGAAAATGGCCACAGCTATGCCGTAGGTCAGGATGAAGTAATTCATAAGCCGCTTAAATGTAGGGACTTCAAAGCATACGGTGTAAAGCAGCATGACGATCCAGAACGGAAACCAGAGAACATAGAATAATATGAAATACTCATTAAAGGGTATAATATCATCCAGATCACAGTGCACTATATGGTATCTGCCCAGCGCAAGTTTTTCGGAGAGAAAGAACAATCCGATGAAAGCCAGCATCACCAGTAACAATAAAGCATGCCTGTACTGCGGCTTAAATATATCCCTTGGGCGCTGAAATCCTGAAAAAGCCCAATCCTTTTTCAGCTCTTCGGTCATTATACCCTCTTTTCAAGATAGTCCACGATGTCCTGTACAGTCACAAATTTCATCAGTTCCTCATCAGGAATGGTAATGCCCTTCTGTTCCTCAAGAGTCATAAGGAGCTGAAGAACATCTATGGAATCCGCGCCCAGCTCTGCCTGGATCTTTGAATCCGGTCTGATGACCGAAGGATCCTTCAGCTTAAGCTGCTTTGCCAGTAATGCTTTCACTTCTTCGTACATTTTGGTTCTCCTTTTTGCAAATCCTTCAGGCTTCCTCGCCGCGGTCACAGGTGTCATTCTTCCGGCAGCGCCCTGAGTATCCCCTCACTAATATGTTGATTAAGATTCCCCTTCACCATCCGTCTTGCCTGGCTTATGCAGACTGCAACGGCTGTCCTGTCAGCGCTTCCGTGTCCCTTCACGATGACACGTTCTGTACCGAGGAATACGCTTCCGCCGTAGTTCTGGTAATTCATGAACTCCTTTTCCCCGGCAAACATCTTTTTCATGAAGAGCGCACCCAGCTGATATTTTTTCTTTGAATATATGTCCTTCTTTATCTTCTTAAGCAGCTCCAGCGCCGTACCCTCCACGGATTTGCAAAGTACATTTCCGGAAAATGCATCGCATACCACAAGATCATAATCTCCCGAAAGAAGCTCGCGGGCTTCCATATTTCCGACAAAATTCACATCCGGCGTATTCTTCAGCAGCTGATATGCGTCCTTCCTGAGTTCGTCGCCCTTTTCCGCTTCCTTTCCGACATTCAGAAGTCCGACCCTCGGGCTCTTCACCCTGTATGC
>ONWK01000263.1 GCA_900321505.1 uncultured Eubacteriales bacterium | reverse complement strand
TCCTCTTTTATATTCCACTGGTCGGGGCAGCCACTTTCCCTTTCTTCCATACAGTTCAACGCCCTCTTCACTCCGAAAGAATTCCACTGCATCGCATATGCCGGTACATCGAAGCTTATCTGACTTGACTCTCATCCCACGGATAACAAGCTTATTCCCTCGCAATTCGGACGAATCAGCATCATGAACCCGTTTGTGCATGATCTCTCCTTCGGTTGTCCGAAGGTTATCCTTCCATTGCTGTTCTACATGGATCAGCGCCCACTGGCGCCTGCAGAAGACGAAGTGCTGGATTTCGGAGATTTGGCGGTAATCTTCTTCAGGTATATTTATCATGACTGGCTCCTTTCGAAATTACCGCCGCAATCTTAGTCCCTGATCTCACAGGTCACTCCGGAAGGAATCGCGTCAGTATTTACAGTAACATCATAGTCCGAAAATGCTCTTGCTGCTAACACGCCCTCTTTACGCACTGCCGAGACCAGGTCAAACAGCTTGTGTGCTGGCGCATTTCCGAATTCACTGTCATGTTTGAAAATGATAAGCTTTCTGACGGCCATCTGTCCCCTTGCGGCAGAACGGTCAAAATCAAACATATTGATAATGGCATCCCAGAGAAGTTCAAGGTCCTCCTCGCTAAAACCCGTTGACTTCCTTGCAAGGTTGGCGGAAACATAGCCTTCACAACGATACAAGCCATAAGGAACGATAAACTTATTACCCATCTCATTGCTCTTGTTTTCCGCATCGTCTTCCGTCGTAATCGCCACGCGGGTAATCGAAACTTCCTGCTGAACGATGGGATCGACAGATCTTGCGAAACTAAGCTGTACAGGACCACGAACCTGCCCACAGTTAAGAGCCCCTTTGACCATGGTCGTCATGACAGCTCCGAATGTGCGGATATCATAAAACTCGCTGCACATATAATCCCGGATGATAATATCGACATCCTTTCCCTTTTTATTTTTTTTGGCTTCTTTAAGTTCCTTTTTCAGCTTGTCTTTATCCTTAGTCACCTCAGCGGAAATCCCCACTTTTTCAAATGCCTCATTATCACTTCTGTTCAGCGGGACGCCCTTTTTGATGTAAATCCTGTAGCCAGGTTCGTCTTCCCTGACTGCCTCCACATAATTTCTGATCTTTCTCTTAATGCAGACATCTGTCACAAGCCCCAGGCCGGTTTCCGGATCAATACGGGGCATGTTTCCGGCATCCGGATCACCGTTAGGATTTCCGTTTTCCACATCAAAATAAACAACAAAATCATATCTGTTCTTAATCGCGTCACTCATTCTCTTTCTCCTTTTTTTTGAAAAAATCCTGTTTCTGATGATAGTAACCGAGATAGAAAATTCCCTGATCCTGCAGATTCAGCCTCGCAGGAATCGGCTCATGAAAACGGTTTTCCAACTCCGTCAGCAGTATGTCAAAATATCTCCGGTCTCTGTCCTTGTTGATTTTCTTCATATGATGTTGGGTAAGTTTAATCAACATTGCAAAGATTGGAGCCGGAGTAGTGCTGGCACTCGTAAAATACCTGTCCCTGATCGTTGTGTTAATGTCAGGATTTGCGGTCTGCTGAATCCTTTCAAGAACCGCGAATTCTCTGCCTAACACATACGGCACATAATCGCTTTCTTTGTTTAATTCCACTCGAAGCACCTCCTCTGGTATATTATTAGTGCACCCATCCCTTCGATATAATCGAAGCAAGTACGCTTTTATAATTGCTGCTTTTCGCCAATTGACATCATGTTCCGCCCGGATCCTGAGCAACACGTTCTCGTATAGTCCCTCCGGATATGGCGTCCCGGAAAGAACCGCGTAAAGAAGCGAGCTAATAATAGGGGCAGGAATTTTTTTATCCTTTGATTTCTTGTTTGAGGCCTCATACAGGAGATGCCAGATCGTATTTTTCTGTTCCTGTGCGAAAACCGGCTTTATTAAATCAAGATCATTGTAATGCAGCACAAGTTTTTCAAGCATGTCGCCGAAGCGATTTTCCTCATAGAAGCTTACTGCCAGTCTGGCAGCATTAGGCATTATCCCAAGTACGTAAAATTTCAGATCTCCCTTCAGAAGGCTTCTCTCATAGGGTACAGCCTCGCCTTTTCTGAGTTTTTCCGCAATTTCGTTTAGCCTTTCAATCGAAATCTCATCCCCATCGCCAAACATAGCACTGCCAAAGAGATCCTGACTTTCAGTACCAGCATCTTCAGCCCAGAAGATCAGTGTCATCTCTGAAAGACGCTTTGTATGCTCCTTATCTGCTGTCATGTAATTGAGGGCAGTTGCGTACTTAAATGCGATTAGTTCGCTTACAGGGGAATTCATCCCCTGTCCGGTTTCATCCGCCTGTTCGTGCCCATATGATTCAAACGCCGATGCATTAAAAGAAACCAATGAAGCACCGGAAGACTGTGCTCCTACTATCCCTTTTATGCTCGGGTGCAGTCGTGCGATGGGAGCTTTTTCTCCCGTGACAAGGCATCTCCCACGAGATTTGTTGCCTTCAGACAATCTGTTTCGGTATTCACTCCACGCCTTTTTGACTATTTCCTTTTCGTGGATCCTTTGCCCGTCAGGCGCAATCAAAACGAGCACTGCACCCTTTTTGAATTCATCAAGATAATCTGTAAGCACTTCGTTGTCCTGCGCATTTGCCGGATCCCAATTATCGAAGAATTTCAGCACTGCACTGATGTCACTGTCATCACTATATGGATCCAGCACTGTATGATGGAGAATTCTGGCAGCATCAAAACATTGACGGATTCGATCTCCTTTCGAGTCCTTGCCAATCCCCAGCAGGTACACGCTATTCTCGCACAGAAAATTCGACGCGATGCCACTCGTTTTTTTAATCTGTTCCGGAACCATCATGTCTATCGGCAGCTCTTTTTTTCCGCCTTCCGGAGTCCTTTTAAGGGAATAAACATTGACAAGATTTCCATCTTCATCGAGGCATAGCCCAAATGATACACGGGCAACGCTCCAGCCAACCGGGATAATCCTCCCCTGATCTGCCAGCGCGTCATAATAATCTGACAAAACTTTCAGAATCATTTCAGCACCTTCTCTCCGGAAACCTGTACAACACCATCCACCATATGCGCGTGAAAAAACGTCGGCTGTATGTCCCTCGGATTACTGTAATCCATGTCATACAACATCAGGCCCAAATCTCTGTTTTCATGAATCGTTGGGACGTTCCCTCCTTTCCATGCCCTGAAATGTGCAGGAAATTCTCTGGTCCCAAAATACGGCTGGGAGTAAAATTGTCCCTTTTCAATCCTTCTCCTGAAAATATCGGTAAATTTCCCTTCATTGTCCGTCGGATTCGCTTTTTTTGTCATCACAAAATGAAAATCTATCACATAATGCACATCTCTCAGCACCAGAGAAGCCCTTTGCTGAATGGATTCATTTGTGTATATTGCCGATATGCCCTTGCCGTTAATCATCTGTTCAATCTTTTTTGCCGGTATCTTATCTTTGACTTCGTTGCGCCGGATGTTAGCAAACCTTATATCGTTCAACACATGAATCCGATCAACAACGACCATTAATCCGGGATGCCAGTAAACGCTTTCTATCAGCCCCCTGGCAGCGGATGGAGTGATGACATCATAACTCACTCTCTCGGTTTTTAGTTCCGGCCTTGTAAAAAGGGCATTTTTGCCCCATACCTCAATTTGCATCCCGTAGCTCAAATAACTACCTCCTTTTTAAGCGAATAATAGCATTGCAAATTGTCTGTGTCACTCCCGTACAGCATGGATTGAAAAACATATAATTATGATTTGGAAACAGGTCGGGCTTTCATATGCACCGACCTTTTCCATGTTTTTATCCAAAAACAGCATCTCCACCTTCAAAATCCTCAGCCAGACCCGTCTCCTGGCTGTAATATTTGCTTACGGCAAGAATCGCAAATTCTTCGTTTATCATCTCCAGAGCCGGGCTAAGAGCTCTAAAAACACGTTCGGAAACAGATACACTGTATTTTCCAGTCTGACGGTAAATGCTGCGGGTCAGCACCTCTCCATGTTTTCTGATTTCATCAACCAGAGCATTGCTTTTCAAATCGCGGGGGATAAATATCGTCTTATTTTCAAAGGTATCGATCAGTTTGAATTTTTCACCCACATCGGCAAATCTGAAGTCACTGGGCCTGTTGTTTAATTTTTCAACTATCTTCTCACGATCCAGCCCCTCGCTTTTATGATAGTACAGAGCATCAAAGTATTCTTTTATCGTCTGAGGTGAGTCAATTTCAATATTTTTCATGATAATTGTTTCTGCTACCTCTGCAGGCAATTTCATCGACGAAGGGAGCCTTTTCAATTCCTTGAACCTGAAGACAAACACCTTGCTCGCGCCGGGATCCTCCCTCCCTTCTCTGTTGCATCTTCCGCCAGCCTGGATCATACTGTCAAGTCCGGCCAGCTCCCTATAAACCAAGGGAAAGTCAAGGTCTACTCCCGCTTCAATCAAGCTGGTGGATACTACCCGGACACTCTTATCGTCAATAAGCCTCTCCCTAATCGTGTCAAGGGTTCTCTTTCGATGTTCCGGAGTCATCCTTGTAGACAAATGATATCGACCCTCATTCGGAAGCTTTTCATAAAGACTTCTTGCACGAGACCTTGTAGAAACAATACAAAGAACTCTATTATAATCACTCAGATGAAGAGCAATCTCGTCTTCGGAGCACTTTCCAAGATCTTCATAATTAACTCTTTTGAACAGCCGATAGAGATCATCTGTATTTTCAGATATTTCCCTTACGATCGTACCCTTCTTATACTCATTTATGAACATCTCCAGTGATGGCTGCGTAGCGGTACAAAGAATGCAGGATGAATGATAATGCAGCGCTAACTCTGTGATTGCAAAGACACATGGCTTAATAAAATCCACCGGTATGGTCTGTGCCTCATCAAAGACGATCACGCTGTCAGCTATATTATGAATTTTCCTGCATTTGCTGGTCTTATTTGAAAACAGAGATTCAAAAAACTGTACTGCGGTGGTTACAACAACAGGCATGTCCCAGTTTTCAGCAGCGAGTTTTTTTAACTCAGCTTGATTCGGGTCTTTCCCGCTCTCGCTGTCTGTAAACTCTGCTTCCGAATAGTGGGCAAGAACATTTTCTTCTCCAAGAATCTTGTTATAAACATCTACCGTCTGGTCTATAATGGCACAATACGGCACCACATAAATCACTCTCTTCATGCCATTCTTTTTGGCATGATTCAGGGCAAAAGCAAGTGAAGCGCATGTCTTTCCTCCCCCGGTAGGAACCGTCAGTGTAAATATCCCGGGACTGCTCTCTTTTCCATAGTTTATACATCTCTTGAGGATACCACTCCTGTAGAAATTGATACCATCTCTCCCTTCAAGCCAGCTATTGCTCTTAATGTAGTTTTCCATCCGTCCGCACAGTTCTGAAATTCCAGAACCGTTCGCCCTGAATATATTTCCCTGCGACATGAATAATTCTGTATCCAGATAATCCGCATCTACCAGGCAGGAAAAAAGCATGCGAATATAAAATGACAGAACAAAGCCCGGATATTGCACATCCCTTTTCCCCACGAAAGATGGGTCCGAGGCGCTTCCCAATACAATATCATCTTTATATTCTTCATAGGGTTGTACTTTTTTTGTGAGTCTTTCGCTGATCAATTGATGAATATTTGAAAGACCTGCATGGTGTCCCGCTACACAGAGAAATCCAAAAGAGCCCATTTTTTTCAGTTCTATTGCGCCCGCAGCGGAATGATCAACTTTTGGACCGTCCTCCCAGATTCTCTTCTGAAAAGCTTTCGAATACTTCCCAATATCATGAGCAAGTCCGCATAGAGCGGCGGCATCGCCTGCTCCGAAAGGATCGGCAAACCGTCTCGCTATTATGGAAACATTTTTGCAATGTTCTTCGATTGTCTGGCCTTTTATTACACACTTCCCGCCATTCTCATCTTCTTCCACGATAAGATGAGCAGCGAAAAAACTATACTTCTTTACCGAACCCATGTCTGCTTTGCCTCCCATCTTTCATATTATTCAGGGTCTGCCATTAATGTATTGTATTTTTGACGTTACCATATGAATTTCGAATAAAAGACACGCATGACCGCACCTTAAATGCTGTCATTACATCGATTGCTATTATTTCCCTTTTCAATCGTTTCAGTGGGGAACTTGTATTATTTGAAAATGTCTAACACCATCCTTCTATTATTCAATCACTGTTTTTGTCATCAGCCTTCGTTCGTCCCATATATTTTCTGGAGCAAGAATTCTGATCGCGGGTATAAGGTTGAATTAGATGGTATTTTCTCGTGCGGGATCAATGTGGTGCAGAAAATGCCAGTACAATTAAAACATACTGAAAAACAGAAGCTGGTAACCACACCAGGGGGGACAAAGAATGCCTTACTGCGTTTAGTCTTCAGGCATTAAGATGCGTATAGGGTTCCTCCGAACAAAGATAAAACATGCAAACCTTCCTGCACAGGAAGATAGTAATTATTCTATTCACTTTTCATGAGTAAGTCAAATTTGGTCATTCTGCAAGAATCGATGCCATTTCCGATACGAGTCAGCTACAAAGCCCTCGAGAGGGCGGGTGCAGTATCCTGCGATCATCCCATCCCTGTATAGCAAAGCTTTGTTAACGTTCACGCGATGGACATTTCGACTTGCCATTTGGATTATCAGGGGGATGAAGTACAAATGAAAAGACTGCTTTTCATTGCTTCAGGCAGCATGAAAAACAGTCTTTGCTTTTTGCACAGGTCAAATTAATTCTATTCTTAAATATCTTAAATACACATGTATAAAGCCTCGCGTCTTCATGCTTTCTCGCACCTTACGCGGCAGGACTTTTTATAAAAAGCGATGCCGTATTTGTAGATGGTCTCCATGTCTTCGCGGCGCAGGACGTCCGTGTAGCCGCTGTCTTCGATCTGTTTCATGGCTTCGGCCAGGGCGGCGTCATACTCTCCGTCTTCCGCATATTTGACTTCTATGACGCAGCCGGTTTTTCTTGACCAGGAAAGGATTTCGATGTCCAGATAACCAATGCCGGATTCCACGTTGGACTGCACGGTCCAGTCCTCGCTGGTTTCCAAGAGCCCCAGCAACAGACCGTGGTAAAAGTTTTCCTTATATTTTTTTCTTACGGCGGTATCCCGGATGCTGATGGAACGGGCAAGGAAGAAATCCAGACTCTCCCGAACCTTCTTAGCATCCCCTGCCATGAGGGCGGCGCGCAATTCCTCCCATTCTTTTTTCCGGCCGGAAACGCCGCGCTCAAACCAGGACCGGATCTGAGACTCGTAAATCTCCTGAACCTCCCGGTTGGGAATGACGAGCCTTCGCGTCTTTGCAGAAAATGGAGCTTTTTTCTCGGTGCCCCCGACCGCGGTCTTTTCATCGGTAAGGTAGCCGGTGGCATACAGGACGCTCCAGAGAAAGGTCTGCCGGAGCTTTCGGTCCGTATCAGAGAGATCCGCATATGTCAGCTCCGGAAGGATGGTTTTGGTCACGGCTTCGCCGGAGATCAGCTTCTCGATGTCCGCCCGGACCGCTTCCGACGGGTTCTTCAGCAGATCCCTGACAATATAATTGCTGCTGCTGTTGGCCCAGTATGACTCCATAGGCGCGTCGGGGGCGTCCAGGAATCTGTCGGCCTGGTTGATGACATCCCAGGGGCAATAAATCTCTTTTTTCCCGAACCGGTAACCGTCATACCACTCTTTAAACAGATCATATTTTTCCGGCATGCAGTAATAAGAGAGAAGGTCACGCACTTCGCTTTCCGTGAAACCGAAATACTGCGCGAATCTGTCCTCCGAAATCGTGTTGATCTTGAAGTTGTTGATCCCGGTAAAAATGCTCTCCCGGGCAATCCTGAGACAGCCCGTGATGATTGCGAAGTCAAGAAAGGGGTTCGTCTTCAGGGCGCGGCTGAACATGGCGCGGATATGCCGCACCATTTTTTCGTAATACCCGTCCTGCCATGCCTTATCCAGCGGGACGTCATATTCATCGATCAGCAGGACGATCTTCCTGCCGTGGTGCGCAAAAAGCATCTGCGAAAACAACCGCAGAAACGCCCTCTGCGCTTTTTCATCCAGATGAGCCACATAGAACTCTTTAAGCACGGCCTTGTCGTTCTCGCAAAGGCGCTCGCTTCCAAGCAGATATTCGTGGTTCCGCGCCTCCTCGCGCAGGATTTCGGACAGTCCGTCGAGAGCATTTTCGTAACTCCCGCCTTCCGCGTCCTTGAGGCTGATGGAGATCACGGGATACTGCCCCATGTGCGCGGCGCAGACTTCCCTGTCTTCCATGACGGAAAGCCCCTCAAAAAGGGACCGATCCGTCCCGATCTCCAGAAAGCACTTGAACATGTCCATGTTCAGGCTCTTACCGAAACGGCGCGGTCTCGTGAAGAGGTTGACAAGCCCCCTGGACCGCATAAGGTCCGGGATCATTTTCGTCTTGTCGACATAGTAAAAACCATTCCTCCGAATGCTGGAAAAATATTCCTCCCCAATCGGGAGCATGAGCTTTTCAGGCATCAAAAGCGCCTCCTGTCCCTTTACGGCAGCCGGAATCCTCTGCCGGAAGCGATGATCGTTCCCTTTTTTGTCTTTCATTGCCGTTGCTGCCGTTCCCAATATAAACACAGAAAAAGCTTTACAGGCCGAATCGTCCATATCAGGAGTATAGCATATCCC
>ONWK01000159.1 GCA_900321505.1 uncultured Eubacteriales bacterium | reverse complement strand
TTATTCTGATCCTTGTCAGATCTCCTCATCCGGGAGGGAATGCACTGTATCTTCCACTTCCTTCTTGTTTTCCTTCTTTCCAAGGAAGTCCTGAACCTTTCCTACCACGCCCGGAACCATGTCAAGGACCTTTGAAAGGGTGCTTTCCTCGGATACGGGCATCATACGGATCAGACCGTCCTGGATGACGATGGCTGCTGTGGGTGAAAGCTTTCCGCCCATACCGCCGCCGGCATTGTTTGTGCCCTTTGCATTACCCATAGCTCCTGCTCCGACGCCGAAATTCACGTCAACCAGCGGGATTATGGTTGTATTTCCGATAACTATTGGATCACCCACAACTGTCTTTGTTGTAAGAAAAGCATCCATTCCCTTGAAGAGAGTGCTTACTGTCTGATTAAAATCATTCTTTCTAACCTGGTCTGCCATTTATATATCCTCCTGATCATATTTTCTTCGCAAGTTTTATAGTTCTTCTGGTATCTTTTCTGAGATAGAAAATGAGTGCCGGCATGGCAAGGGCTCCAAGCCGTATCCGGCCTTTAACCTCTCCCTCCGCTTCTATCCTCTTGTAGTAGAAATCCGGCGTTATGAACAGCCATTTTCCATACAGCGGGTAGAACATGGCCGCCTTTCCGAGTATCATTCCCGTATCGGCCGCCGAACCGAGGCCCAGCGTAAGGTCCACATGCCCCTTCTTCGGTTTAAGATGCTTAAATATTTTGATCAGCAGCTTCTTACCGCGCTCTATGGTCTTTTTCGTAAATGGTTTTGCAAGGAACTGTTCTATATGGTTCCTCTTAACCGCGATCTTATCCATTGTGGATCCAATCTTATCCCTGGTCTGGTCAAGCTTATCCCTGACAGCACCGCCGGAATCTTCTTCATCCACAACCTCTCCTTCTAAAGGAGCTGCAGCTGCATTTGCCGCTTCTTCCTTAAGCCGCTTCTTTTCTTCCTTCTCACGCTGCTTTCTGGCCTTCTTCTCCTCTTTGGTCTCCTTCTCCGGTTTTCCGTCCCCGAAGATCTGAGTATCCTCCTCTGAAGGAGTTTCGGCTTCCGCAGCATTTCCCGCATCACCCTCGGCTGTCGCAGGAGCATTTCCCACATCTGCCTCAGCTGTTGCCGGAGCATTTTCCGGAGGCGGCTGGCTTTCCGTTTCGATCAGGTGATCCTGACCTGTCCCCTCACCCTTCTTCGCATTCATGGAATATACGGTAAACCAGGCGACCTTAGCCTTCATGGTCAAACCGTCTTCTTTTGTAAAATCACCAAACACCCTGACGATCATCCAGCGGACCTTAAGATGTACCGCCGTTTTTTCCTCCGAATATCCGCCCTCTGCCCGGTACCGCACCGGCACCAGCAGCACCAGTGTTATTATCAGGATCAGCAGACCGAGGATGCAGAGGAGGATGATGCCGAGTATCTTTAAGATCATAAGCACTACGGCCACTCAAGCACCCCCTCTTCATTCAGATGATCCTCGAGGATATCCATCAACACCTGTCTTGCGCCATCCTTTGATCCGGATACCCCGATGATCTCGATCTTATCATCCATCGTACGGTAGAAATTCTGCCGCAGCTCATTATATTCATATATTTCCAGGATACCTGCGGAAAAAAGCGGATAGGTCACCACAAAAAGAGGAGCGGAATACTCCCCTTTTGCGATTGCGGACAAAGCTTTCTTAAACTTTTTGTCCTTCTCTATATCCGTATAAATGTTATCCGCAAGCTTCATGTATTATGACCACCGTCTGTAAAATTGTTTTTTCGTAACTATTCACGTAACCAACAATCCGATCACGAACCTTCCGCGAATAGTTACCCGTTATCCGATAACTGTCTGCAGCAGCTCCCATACTGCTCCAAGCTCACGGTCGTCGCCGCAGCGTTCAAGGGAATAGCCGATGTAATCCGTGATCTCTTTTCTGCTGTTGAAGAATACAGGAACATGTCCAAGTACCACTGCCATGATCCCGCGTCTTTTAAGCTTATCCATGCCCGAGAACATTCTGTCGAAATCAGTGATAAGAGCTTCCGTGAGTCCCTTTATCAGCGCTTCGTCCGCCATTTCCCTGCCATCTTCGTCAAGGGAGAGCATCTTGTCAATATCCGTAAAGAGGCTGCTGGATGTAAGAATATCCGCCGACTTAAGATCACTGCCCGTCTGCTTATCCATCGATGCTGCCAGGATGCCCAGGTCAGCCTCAAGGATGGTGAGTCTTTCGTATGCTTCCTCCTGCATACCCTCCAGACCCGTCAGCCGGTCTACAAGCTCTTCAGGCTCAAGTTCATTTTCAGATACTACCTTTCTCAGAAGCTCAAGTGCCTCAGGATAACGCTCATCCTGATATTCCGCAGCCGCATAGGGTGATGCATATAAAAAGATCAGCAGATCATTTATTATCTCCTGTTTCTGCATAAGATCAGATGAAAGCGCACTCAGCTGCTCCGCCGCCTCTTCGATGGCGCTGCCGGCCTTCTCCACCTCATCGGCGGAAACAGTAGGATAATCAATGCTGTTAAGCATTTCCATTGTCTTTGTCAGCATATCATACAGTGTCTCATAATGCTTAAGACAGCTGTCATCTATCTCGGTTATTCCTGCAACATCGCGGATCGAATCAACGAAATCCTCTGCCACCGATCTTTCTCCGCTCTTATAAAGCGCAACACTCTCGGCGATGACATCATAGAATCTCTGTCTTGTCATTCTGACAGGAAGCTGGGCGATGACCTGCTGGATCCTTAGATTTACGCCTACTCTGTCATTATCCGAGAAAATGAACTGCTCCACGGTTCTCTCTACCATGCCGATATCCGGGATCTCCATATCCTCTGTATTTGCTGCGATCTTGCGGTTAAGCACTGATTCATGCATGGTAAGCTTATCCACAAATGCAGTGATGGCACGCATTTCATCTGTTATCTGCCGGCGGACAGCCGAAAGCTCTGCAATGAGCTTCCTGATCTCCGCCTTTTTTTCGGGAGTATCCGGAATCCCGGTCTCCGCAGCCACCTTCAGGATATTCATAAGCTCCGTGTCATCGCTTAATCCCTTGTCTTCCTCCCTGCGGGTATGCAGGTTCAGAGCCACCTTCATGGTACTGTAATCTGTGAAGGCAGAGCTTATCATTGATATATATTTCTGCAGATTTGCATTGGTATTCCTTCCTGCCCTGAGGTCCGTAAGAAGGATCTTTGATTCTCTGGTAAATGTTCTGGTGTCCATTGTTATCAATCTCTCCTGTTATAATCTGAGGCCGGCGGCCTTTACCTGATCGCTACTCATCATCGCTCTCCACATGTACATGTGTATACAGATGGTCACTGCAATACTCATGATTTCCGGCACATTTCGAGCAATATCTGAATTCAAGATCCGGATCGTCCTGCTCGGTCCTGCCGCACACGGCACAGCGGTGGATCGGATGCTTTCCGGCAGGCCGCATGGCTATGATCTTGGCGCCGCTGCGTACTGCATTTTTCCCATATGGCGGTTCCTCAAAGCTCTGGTTTTCTTTCCCGGCTCTAACCTCAGCCTCTCTCTCCCGGTTCTTAAGCCCCTCTTCATATGCCTTCCTGAACTGGCGGCTGCGTCGTATCTGCCTGAAGCTCCTGCCGTTCTTCCCTCTGTTGATAAAGAAGAATATCAGGAATGTGACAACACATGTAATGATGATCACGCGCCTGTAAACAGAATCATATCTTATAAATTCATAAAGCATGAAGACCAGGTCCACCAATGCGAGCCATTTCATCTTCATGGGTATCACGAAGGCATAACGCACCTCCTGCTCCGAGAAGATGACCGCCATGGCAAGGAACATGGAAAGCAGCATGTAGCGTGTGGTGGGAAGCGTGCCGGAAGCCGCATCGATGTACGAAAGAAAGCTTGCGTTATAGCCCTGTATATGGCAGGTAACACATACCGCAATATCGGTAAGGATTATCTCACCGAAGGTATACAGGTTGAACATAAACTTTCCCCAGGTGGCCTCCAGGGAACGTCCGACATATAAATAAAAGAATATTGCTATGGGAGCCAGCAGATAGCTGAAGGTATCCGAAAGCTCAAAGGGCATGGTGAATATCCATGAGATCAGTCTCCAGTACTGATTATTGTATACTACCTCATAAGGATTAAGCACCAGATTCTGATATACCTTCGGCATAAAAAAGTAGAAAATGTATCCGGCGACGAAGCAGCCGGTCATAATGATAGGAAGGTGCGGAATGGCAAAACGCCCTATCTTACGTTCCATTTTGTCATGAAATTTCATCGTTTAGATATCTCCTGAACGAAAAACTAATATGTATCAGCAGCTCAGCCCTGCGAACAGTTATTCTATTATAATATAAATCCGTCCGAAAAACAAGTCTGCCGTAACTCCCCGGAAAAAGGATTCTTTATACACCCGGCTCTCTTTTCTCTTGTAATAATGTAGGAAAAAGATTATAATGTTGAAATGTATGTGGTTTTGAATACTGCATATAAAAGACTGTTAATCTGCCGGTCTTTCCGGCATAAAGGAGTATCATGAAACGCTTAGGAATCGATATAGGATCAACCACTGTCAAGATCGCAATTCTGGATGAAGAAGGAAAGCTTATCTTCTCGGAATACCAGCGGCATTTTGCAAGGATCAAGGAGACTCTCAGGGAACTGCTGGAGCACGCCATAGAGAGCATCGGAGACTGCGATATCGCGCCGGACATAACCGGTTCCGGAGGACTTGCCCTGGCCAAGGTGATCGATGTTCCCTTCGAACAGGAAGTGGTCTGCGTATCCTCCGCGCTTGAAAAGAATGCACCCCAGACCGATGTGGCCATAGAGCTTGGCGGCGAGGATGCGAAGATAATTTATTTTTCAAAGAGCGGCATCGAGCAGAGGATGAATTCCGTCTGCGCCGGCGGTACCGGTTCCTTCGTTGACCAGATGGCCGCCCTGCTGATGACGGACGCCTCCGGACTTAATGAATACGCAAAATCCTATGATACGGTCTATCCCATCGCCGCACGCTGCGGTGTATTTGCGAAGACCGATATCCAGCCTCTTATAAATGAAGGCGCTACCAAGCCGAACCTGGCAGTATCCATCTTCCAGGCCGTGGTCAACCAGACCATTTCCGGACTTGCCTGCGGCAAGCCCATCCGCGGCCATGTGGCCTTCCTGGGAGGTCCCCTGCATTTCCTTGACCAGCTCAGGGAATGCTTCATACGTACTCTCAATCTGGATGAGGAACACGCCATCCTGCTTGAGAATTCACACCTTTTTGCGGCTATGGGCGCTGCCCTCTCCGCAGATGAAAAGAAGACGACTACTCTCGCAGCCCTCGCCGGAAAGCTCACGGACGATCTGAAGATCGAGATCGAGGTAAACCGCCTGGAACCCCTTTTCAAGGATAAAGAGGCTCTGGAGGAATTCCGGGAAAGACAGCATTCCTATCATGTGCGCCGCGGGGATCTTAAAACATATAAGGGAAATGTCTTCCTCGGCATCGACGCCGGTTCCACCACCACCAAGCTTGCGGTGATAGGCGAGCGCGGCGAGCTGCTCTATGATTTTTATTCAAACAATAACGGAAGCCCCGTAAATACCACGATCAGAGCCATGAAGGAGATATATTCCATCCTTCCCCCCACTGCAAAGATAGCGGGAAGCTGCTCCACCGGTTACGGCGAGGCTCTGCTTCAGTCTGCCATGAACCTGGACTACGGCGAGGTTGAGACGGTGGCACATTTCACTGCAGCAGCCTTCTTCGATCCCGACGTGGATACCATCCTGGATATCGGCGGCCAGGACATGAAATGTATCAAGATCAAGAACGGCGTGGTGGATAATGTAATGCTGAACGAGTCCTGCTCTTCGGGCTGCGGCTCCTTCATCGAAACCTTCGCCAGATCCCTGGATTATGAGGTCCATGATTTTGCCGAGATCGCGCTTACTGCTCAGACCCCCATCGATCTGGGCTCCCGCTGCACGGTTTTCATGAATTCAAAGGTAAAGCAGGCCCAGAAGGAGGGTGCATCCGTTGAGGATATCTCCGCCGGTCTTGCTTATTCCGTTATCAAAAATGCACTGCTCAAGGTTATCAAGCTGACGGATCCGAAGCAGCTGGGCCGCCAGATCGTGGTACAGGGCGGTACATTTTATAATGATGCCGTTCTCAGAGCCTTCGAGCTGGTTTCGGGAAGGGAGCCCATCCGTCCCGATATCGCAGGTATCATGGGGGCTTTCGGTGCA
>ONWK01000173.1 GCA_900321505.1 uncultured Eubacteriales bacterium | reverse complement strand
TGCGCGACAATCCGGAAGGAGGGGACAAAAATCTCCTCCTTCCGGATTAAGGGGGATGCGGAGCAGCCGGAGATCGGTATACTGAACAGATATGTAATAAAGGAGAAAGATTATGAGCAGACTCGGACTTGTACTTGAAGGCGGTGGGATGAGGGGCATATATACGGCAGGGGTACTGGATGAGTTCCTGCTGAATAATGTAAAGGTTGACGGACTTGTGGGTGTGTCGGCCGGCATACTTCATGCCGTTTCATACGTTTCGGAACAGTGCGGAAGAGATATAAGATATTATATCAAACTCAGACATAATAAAAGGTTCATGAGCCTCAGTTCACTGATAAAGACCGGAAATCTCTGCGAGACTGAATTCTGTTATGATGAGATAGCCGATATTCATGCGCCGATCGATTTCGATACATTTGAGAAAAATGCAAGGGAAATGGAGGTTTATGCCTGTGCGACCAATCTTAAAACAGGCGGGGCGGAATATCTGAGGCTGACGGATGTAAGACTGCAAAGGGACAGGGATGCCACAAGAGCTTCAGCATCGCTTCCGCTTGTTTCACAGACCGTGAAATATGACGGAATGGAGCTTCTGGACGGCGGGACCGCTGACAGCATACCCATCAGCTTCATGCTTGGAAAGGGTTTTGATAAGAATATCATCGTGCTTACCAGAGTGGCGGATTACAGGAAAAAGGCTGACAGCACCATACCACTTATGAAGCTTAAGTATAAGGAATATCCGGAATATCTTGAGGCGGCCGAAACAAGGTATATCAGGTATAACGAGACCATGGAGAAGATCGAGGAGATGGAAAGGGAGGGGCAGGTGCTTGTTATCCGCCCCAGCCGCGAACTGAACTTAAGCAGAACGGAAAAGGATATCGAAAAGCTTAAAAGGATGTATAAGCTTGGGCGTTTTGATGCACAGAATATGATGAAAGAGATACTGGACTATGTTAAAGCATGAAGTACTTATGACATTGGAGGAGATACGTCCCGGAGCCATCTCCGGCCAGATGCTGGCGGACAGGTTCGGGGTCTCGAGAAATGCCGTATGGAAGGCTGTAAACCAGCTTAAGAATGAGGGACATGAGATAGTATCCGATCCCGCAAGGGGTTACAGGCTGGCTGAGGCATCGGATGTTATGTATGAAGCGGGGATACGATCCTATCTCAGCATGGACCCCGGTCTTCATACGGAGGTGTTCAGTGAGACGGATTCAACCAACAACGAGGCGAAGAGGCGGCTCGGGAACGGAGACCGTAAGGATATACTGCTTGTGGCTGATCACCAGACCAGCGGCCGTGGCCGGATGGGACACAGCTTTTTCTCACCCTCCGGGACCGGAATCTATATGACACTCAGCAAGGAGCTGGAGAAGCCTCTCTTTAAACCCGAAAGGATAACCCTGGCAGCGGCAGTGGCTGTGGTAAGGGTTTTTCGTCCCTATCTGGATGAGGATCCTTCATTAAAATGGGTAAATGATATTTTTTACAAGGGTAAGAAGGTCGCAGGTATTCTGAGCGAAGCCATTTCCGACCTTGAGACCGGACTGATACAGCATGTGATAGTGGGAATCGGTATTAATGTAAGACCGGTGGAATTCCCCGATGATCTGAAGGATATAGCGGGAAGCTTTTCGCTGAAAAAGCCCGGCAGAAATGAGCTGGCCGGAAGACTGGCTGATGAGCTGATAAAGCTTTACAGGGATATAGAGGATGACTCATTCCTGCAGGAGTATCTGAAATACTCCATGCATCCGGAGAAGGTCAAAGAGGAATTGGGAATTACTGACTGATCATAAAATCCCCCGGATTCTGATATCCGGGGGATTAAAAAAAGCGCGAGACGGGAATCGAACCCGCGACCCTCTCCTTGGCAAGGAGATGCTCCACCGCTGAGCCACTCGCGCATTTATGTCTTGGCTTACCGCCGCAACAGTAAGTATATTATCACAGACCTTATGTACTGTCAACAGTTTTTTATCAAACTTTTTTATTTTTATGTGTCGAAAATATTAAAAAAAGACGGCGGTTTTTCGGCACATTTTCAAGTCTGTTTCAGGTTGACACTCCAGAATAACTTTGATACAGTAATTCTTAATACTATTGAGGTTAATGTAAGGAAAATCAGAAAAGGAGAGCAGAACATGAGTCAGATTATCGGTGAGGGAATTACTTTTGATGATGTGTTATTGATTCCGGGTTACTCCGAGGTGCTGCCGAATGAGGTAGACATTTCCACTCAGCTGACAAAGAAGATCCATCTGAACATCCCGCTTATGAGTGCGGGTATGGATACTGTAACGGAGCACAGGATGGCCATTGCCATGGCGCGGCAGGGCGGTATCGGTGTTATCCACAAGAATATGTCCATTGAAGCACAGGCTGAAGAGGTGGATATGGTAAAACGTTCCGAGAACGGAGTTATCACCGATCCCTTCTCACTGACAGCAGATCATACTCTGAAGGATGCTGATGATCTGATGGGCAAGTTCCGTATCTCCGGTGTGCCGATCGTAGCAGAAGGCGGAAGGCTGGTAGGTATCATTACCAACCGTGATCTGAAATTCGAGACTGATTATTCCCGTAAGATAAAGGATATAATGACATCCGAGGGACTTATCACAGCAAGGGAAGGCGTTACACTGGATGAGGCCAAGAAGATCCTGGGCGCTGCCAGGAAGGAGAAGCTTCCCATCGTTGATGAGAACGGCGTTCTGAAGGGACTTATAACCATCAAGGATATTGAGAAGGCCATCAAGTATCCCCAGGCGGCAAAGGACAGCCACGGACGTCTGCTCTGCGCTGCGGCAGTAGGCGTAACGGCTGATGTTACCGATCGTATAGATGAACTTGTAAAGTCTCATGTGGATGCGGTTGTCATCGATACGGCCCACGGTCATTCTGCAAATGTTCTCCGTACCTTCGCCATGATCAAGGAGAAATATCCTGATCTTGATGTTATTGCAGGAAATGTTGCAACCAAAGAGGGTACCGAGGCTATGATCAAGGCAGGTGTTGATGCTGTCAAGATCGGTATCGGCCCCGGATCTATCTGTACCACCCGTGTGGTTGCAGGTATCGGCGTGCCGCAGATCACCGCTGTTATGCAGGCGTATGAGGCTGCCAGCGTAGCTGGTATCCCTGTTATCGCAGACGGCGGCATAAAGTATTCCGGAGATGTTACCAAGGCGCTTGCAGCAGGCGGAAATGTATGTATGATGGGTTCGATTTTTGCAGGTACCGATGAGGCTCCCGGTGATTTCGAGCTTTATCAGGGCAGAAAGTATAAGGTATACAGAGGCATGGGTTCTCTGGCTGCCATGGAGGCAGGCTCCAAGGACAGATATTTCCAGGCAAATGCAAAGAAGCTTGTTCCGGAAGGCGTTGAGGGCCGTGTGGCTTACAAGGGAAGTGTGGAGGATACGGTATTCCAGCTGATCGGCGGACTTCGCTCCGGTATGGGATATGTTGGCGCTGCCACTATTGAAGAGCTGCACGAGAAGGCAAAGTTTGTAAAGATCACATCTGCAGGACTTAGGGAGAGTCATCCTCATGATATACAGATCACCAAGGAAGCTCCCAACTATTCAACGGGAGATCAGTAAATCCAGAGCTTAATAAATTACAGCGCGGGTACAAACCCGCGCTTGTTACGTGTATATATAGAATATAGATAAGGATCAAAACAGGTAATGAAGAGAGAAGACATCAGAAATGTGGCGATCATCGCCCACGTAGATCATGGTAAAACGACACTTGTAGACGGACTGCTTCAGCAGAGCGGTATCTTCCGTGAGAATCAGGAGGTGGCCGAAAGGGTCATGGACTCCAATGATATTGAACGTGAGAGAGGTATCACCATTCTTTCCAAGAATACAGCCGTAACCTATAACGGCGTGAAGATCAATATCATAGACACTCCGGGCCATGCCGATTTCGGCGGTGAGGTGGAGCGTGTACTGAAAATGGTTAACGGCGTCATCCTGGTGGTTGATGCCTTTGAAGGACCGATGCCCCAGACGAGATTTGTGCTTCAGAAGGCGCTTTCCCTTAATCTGTCGGTTATCGTATGCGTTAATAAGATTGACAGACCGGATGCGCGTCCTGCAGAGGTTGAGGAAGAGGTCCTTGAGCTGCTGATGGATCTGGATGCTTCGGATGAACAGCTGGATTGTCCTTTTGTATATGCATCTGCCCGTGAGGGTATAGCTTCCTATTCGGCAGACGAACCGGGAACCGATATGAAGCCCCTTTTTGAAACCATACTCAAGCATATTCCCGCGCCGGAGGGTGATCCGGAAGCAGGTCTGCAGATCCTGATAAGCACCATTGACTATAATGAATACGTCGGCCGTATAGGAGTCGGCAAGATAGATAACGGAACCATCAGACTCAATCAGGAAGCTCTGATCGTAAACCATCATGATCCCAGCCGTTCCGAGAAGGTTAAGATAGGCAAGCTCTATGAATATGACGGACTCGGAAGAGTTGATGTAGACGATGCCACCATCGGTTCCATCGTTGCGGTATCAGGTATAGCCGACCTTAAGATCGGTGATACCATCTGCTCCGTGGATAAGCCGGATGCGATACCCTTCCAGAAGATCACAGAGCCCACCATTTCCATGCAGTTTATGGTAAATGATTCTCCTCTTGCCGGTAAGGACGGTAAGTATATCACATCCAGACATATACGTGACAGACTGTACAGGGAGCTCAATACCGATGTGAGCCTCAGGGTGGAGGATACGGATTCCACCGACTGCTTTAAGGTTTCGGGGCGCGGTGAGCTGCATCTTTCTGTCCTTATCGAGAATATGAGAAGAGAGGGCTACGAATTTGCCGTCAGCAAGGCGGAGGTCATTTATAAATATGATGAGCGTAATAAGAGGACTGAGCCTTACGAGATCGCTGTGGTAGATGTGCCGGACGAGTTTTCCGGTACGGTCATCAATATGATGAGCATCCGTAAAGGCGAGCTTTCGGGCATGTCACCCTCTGAGAGCGGAACCACAAGGCTGGAATTCAGGATCCCTTCAAGAGGGCTGATCGGCTTCCGCGGACCATTTCTTACAGCAACAAAAGGAAATGGTGTGATCAATACGATCTTTGACGGCTATGATGATTTTAAGGGCGAGATGAATTACAGATCCAACGGTTCACTTATCGCCTTTGAAGCCGGAACATCCATTACCTACGGCCTTTTCAATGCGCAGGAGAGAGGAACGCTCTTTATCGGTCCCGGCGTTGAAGTATATGGAGGTATGGTTGTCGGAGAGACGGGAAGGTCAGAGGATATCGAGGTGAATGTCTGCAAGACGAAACATCTTACCAATACCCGTTCATCGGGTGCGGATGATGCACTGAAGCTGGTTCCGCCCAAGCAGCTGTCCCTGGAGCAGGCACTGGACTTCCTTGATAATGATGAGATACTTGAGATCACGCCGAAGAATCTCAGGATCCGGAAGAAGATCCTTGATTCAAGGCTTAGACTCAGAGCAAACAGGCAGAACCAGAGTTAAAAAAGATATATATGTCGAAATTAAAGGAGATAAAAAATGCGTAATCTCACAATGTTAATGGATTTTTATGAGCTGACCATGGCAAATGGTTATTATGTGACCGGAAATAAGGACAAGGTTGCGGTATTTGATATGTTCTACCGCAAGAATCCGGATGGCGGCGGTTTTGTTGTGAGCGCCGGACTCGGAATGCTTATTGACTATGTTAAGGGACTGCATTTTACCGAGGATGATATCGCATATCTCCGCGGACGCAATATGTTTGATGAGGGATTCCTGAAATATCTTGAGGACTTCAGGTTCACAGGGACCATAGAGGCTGTTCCTGAGGGAACCATCGTATACCCGAATACTCCTATAGTAACGGTAACAGCTCCGATCATCGAGGCACAGCTGCTGGAGACCATGCTGCTTATATGCATTAATTTCCAGTCACTTATCGCTACAAAGGCAAACCGTATCGCCAGAGCGGCAGGCGCAGGAAATGCCATCGTTATGGAGTTCGGTGCAAGAAGGGCCCAGGGACCTGATGCGGCAGTCTGGGGAACAAGAGCCTGCTACATCGGCGGCGTAAACACTACCGCAACCGTGCTTGCTGATCAGCAGTTCGGTATCAAGGCGGTGGGAACCATGGCACACAGCTGGATCGAGTTCTTCCCGTCTGAGTATGACTCATTTAAGGCATATGCAGAGGTATATCCGGATGCTTGTACCTTACTTATAGATACCTATGATATATTAAAGAGCGGACTTCCCAATGCCATCCGTGTAGCTCATGAGGTTCTGGAACCCATGGGTAAGAGACTGGCGGGTGTCCGTATAGACAGCGGGGACCTTGCATATTTCTCAAAGAAGATCAGGAAGATACTTGATGCGGAGGGGCTGCAGGACTGTGCGATCGTTGTATCCAACAGTGTGGATGAGTATCTTATCGATTCTCTTAACAAGCAGGGCGCAAAGATCAATTCCTACGGTGTCGGTGAGAGGATGATCACATCCAAGTCGGATCCGGTATTCGGCGGAGTATATAAGCTGGTGGCTGTAAAGGAAGGCGATGAGTTCATCCCGAAGATCAAGGTATCCGAGAATGTTGAGAAGATCACCAATCCCGGCAAGAAGACCTTGTGGAGGATCTTCAGCAATGAAACAGGCTACGGCTATGCGGATCTGCTGGCGCTTGAAGGAGAGGATGTGGATGTTTCAGAGCCCTACAGGTTCATCGATCCCACACGTCCCTGGAAGAAGATGCATTTCAAGAACAGCACGGCACGGCCGCTGCAGGTAACGATCTTTAAGGATGGGGAGCTGGTTTATGAACAGCCTTCACTTCCGGATATCCAGGCTTATGTTAAGAAGCAGCTGAAGGAAGAGGTATGGGAGGAGGAACAGCGTTTCGCCAACCCGCATATCCATTATCTTGATCTGTCGCGTAAGCTCTATGAGACCAAGGACAGACTGCTTTCGGAAGCAACAAATATAGCTGATTAGGTATTACATGACAAAGTTTATCCTTGAAGAATAAACGGCAATATGTTACTATAAAATGTACAGGGTCGTGGGGGCTCTGAGTATTTTAGCATCATTGGAGAGGGGTTGGGTTACATGGCAGGCACGAATACAAGTTATGATGAGTTTGTCTTGAATTTCCGTATCGAAGAGGACGTTGAGGTCGCTCAGAACGAGCTGACGGTATTTAATTATGAGTTCGTAGGCAACCGGACAACGTGTATACTTGTGGAGAACGAAGAAGAAAGAACACTTCAGTATACGATACCTGCAACACTTCCGCTTGAACAGTTCCTCAGAAAGCAGCTTTATAAGGGCGAATTTCTTTCGATCTTGTCGAATATCCTGAATCAGCTCATATTCTTTGAAGAGAATCAGATGTCATTCAACAAGCTCCTTTTAAATGTGCATTACATGTACATAGAACTGTCAACACTGGACATACAGCTGATCTACATGCCGGTTCAGAGAAAGTTTGCCGACTGCAATGTGACGGAATTTATACAGACCTTTATCAGCAAGGTAAGATTTGCAAATATGGCCTGTGTAGAGTGCGTTGAGAAGCTGCTTAAGTATCTTGACAGCAAGCTGATGTTTGATCTGGATGAGTTTTATCATTATGTTCTTACTCTTGAAGAGGAAAT
>ONWK01000176.1 GCA_900321505.1 uncultured Eubacteriales bacterium | reverse complement strand
GCCATTCGTGTTCGGCGGGTCAAGTAAGGTCTCGTGCGATTGCGCAAGCGCATCGCACGGACCTTTTGACCCTATCATCATATAATTTTAAAGGGAACCGACTCATCATCGCTTCCCTTTAAATTTTGCCTGATCTCATTTTAGTTAAGTATTATTCTGTTGTTGCTTTCTGCGGGCCGTGGTAAACAAAACCCAGCATGGTTATATCATCAAACTGATCAGCTTCTCCGACGAAATCGGCAATATTCTTTCTGACAGCCGGAAGTGTATCGGCTATGGAAGAATCCTTCAGTGTGTTAAGTACTTCCGAAAGACGGCCGGTTCCGTACTGCTCTACTTTTTCATCTATGGCTTCAGGGATACCGTCAGTATATACGAACAGTCTCTCACCCGGTTCCAGCTGCAGGTCATATTCATGATACTTTATATTCTCCATTGCCGCCAGAGCGAGATCATGCTTATCCTTTACATAATTATAATCCCCGCCGTCACTCATCAGTACCGGATATTCGTGGCCTGCGTTGGCGCATGTCATTTTTCCGGTGGTGAGATCTATTATACCAAGCCACACAGTCACAAACATTTCCGCATCATTGCCTTCGCAAAGTGTATTGTTGGCACGGTTCAGTACCTCAGAGGGAGTAAGACCGGATTCTGCCAGTCCGCGAATGGCTGTCTTAGCACGCATCATGAAAAGAGCGGCTGGGATTCCCTTTCCGGAAACATCCGCTATGACCATGGCAAGCAGGTTCTGATCCACGAAAAAGAAATCATAGAAATCTCCGCCAACCTCCTTTGCGGGATCCATCATCGCATAGATTTCAAAATCCCTGCGGGGAAAATTGAAGTTATTCGGCAATGCGGATTCCTGAATGGTACGGGCAAATTCCAGTTCCTGTTCAAAACGCTTTTCCGCAGCATCTATATAACCCTTCAGCACGGTCACAGTCTGGTTGATATCATCGGACAAAGAAGCAAATTCGGAAGAATTCCGGACATCGACCACCTCATCCAGATTTCCCTGGGTTATACGTGCCAGAGATTTATTGACCATCTCCAGATTGTTAACTACTATGTACTGTACAAGCATGGATATCAGTACATAGATAACCGCAAACAGTATGATGGCGGCAAATACAGACTCATAGGTCTGTGCATCACGATTCTCAAAAACCTCCTTCATAGGCAATGTGACCATCAGTGTAAGGCCGTCATCCCATACTTCGTAGCGGCACAGAGAATCATAGCCGAAATAACTTGCCTGATAGGCCTCCTTCGGCTTCTGCTGTTCCATAAGTTCCCTGTCGTTTGAGGCCATGGAAATGCCCTCATGCGTACCTGCTATGATCTTTCCTTCACTCGAAATAATATCAAAGGTTCCGCTGGTTCCCACATGGAAATATGACAGAGACTCGCTGAGGTCCGGCATAGTCTCGCCTATTACATCAACACTATCTTCGATCTCCTGCAGCTTTTCATGAGTCTGCCTGATATCGGCCGATGCAGCAATCAGTACATTCTGGGCGTTTTGTTCGGAGGTTTTGGTCTGAACGGTGAGAGAAAAGAGCAGGTTCAGCGTCAGTATGGTGAAGGTAACCGCAAAAAGCCAGAACTGGAACTTACGTGAAACCGGGATTTCCTCTTCCAGTGTTTTACGGAAGGGATTCTTCCATTCATCGGCATATACCTTTAATACGATTGAAGTTGCCACCATGCCGAGGCCGGTGAAAATGATCATCGGCGGCGAACAGGTCTTTACCACATAGAATGCCATGTTCATATCATTACGATGAGTAATGAATACAACATACATATGGAAGACTTCCATCACGGCGCCCATGAAGAATGCGTACATGGCGGACGGCTTTTTACGTTTGAAAAGGAAAATGTTCATGCCCGCAGCAATAAAACCTGCAAGACAGGTGGAAACACTGCATGCTATGCGGGTATAGCTTCCGACTCCCCAGTAGGTTCCGGCGATGAAACGTTCTATACCTCCGATAAGTCCGGCAATGATACCTGATAAGGGGTCAAAGAAAAGTCCTGCCGAAAGCGGTCCCAGATCACGCACATTCAACATCATATCGCTGTAGTCTATTCCGAAATGTGTTGAAAGTATTGCACAAAGGCCGTATATAACTCCAATAATGAGTTTTTTCGGCATGGAAAGCCTTTTTCCCTTAGTATGCTTCCATATCAAAGCAGTCAGCAGCACATAAAGTGCCGTAACCATTGTCATTCTGAGTATCATCGATAACATGAGTCAATCTCCCGTCCCCGGCCTGATCCTTCCCGGGGAAATGTCAAAATTTATGCAAGTCATAAGCCGGCAGGTGAAAATATCTGAACTATTATATCACGACTTTATCATTTTAGGTAGAGGTTCTTTAAAATCGTGATAATTGCCTTTATGTCATCGAGATCCTTCTGTGCCCTCTTCAATTCCTTATCAAATGAGATATTTTTAGCCTTACTCCGGTAAAATGGAATTCCATCGCCGTCATTCAAAGCCAGAATCAGCTTATTACCTTCCAACTTCACGGCTATGCCTTTATGTCTTTTGTCAAGTGACTTCAGCCTGTCAAGCAACTGCACAGAGACCGGTTTTCCTGCATCCTCCGTACCGGAAAGATAGGTATCAAAGAGTTTTTCAGATGTGCCATTTTCAATATCAGTCTTACAGGACTCTTCTTCCTTACTGAGTTCTCTGTATGAAAATGACCTGCTGTATACCTTTTCCGAAGCTGCGATCTTTTCAGGGAATTCGATAACGAACATCCTGCCTTTAAAGTAGATTGTTGTATTATCCTTCTTTGCCATGCGGTCATAATCGTCGATCGTAACATTTGATATTTCAATACTCGCATCATTGAAAACGGCTTTCCCGTATGCTTCCGAGTCAAATTCGTTACCCATCATGAATAATTGAAAGCCCTCTACCATTTCTTCTGAGAAGCCCTCCAGGGACTCAAAAACAGTATTTCCAAAATTAGCTTCAAAGGGTTCACGGATAAAAACTTCCCTGTATAGCTCGTCCATTTCTCTGTAGGATTTTTCCTTCATATTTATCCCGGCAATAAGAAGAGCAAGCCCGACGGGCAGAATAATGATACCTATTCCGCCTGCCAGTTCCAGTTTCATGCCGCGTTCTGCTTTCTTTCTCAGCATTTCCATCTGCTGAAATGCATCACTTCTCATTAATTACCTCCACTCGTCCTGTGTCTCTAATGACATTATGACAGTCTAAAATTTTATCCAGACGTTCAATATGATCACGTAATTCACGTTCCTCTTTTTTCTGCTGCGCATTTTCTTTTTTCGGGATGTTTTCAAAAATCTCAACTTCCTTCATATCCGATAACCTCCCTGCTGATATTCATATCTTCATATGTGACTATTACAACACATATATAAGGATTATACCACCGTAAGCGCAACAAATGTGCAACATCTGCTTTGTTTTTTTCTAATACTCGTCCAGAAAATTATGTCTGACGCCGTCTTTTTTATATTCTATTACTGTATCCAGATTAACATTCTCTACACTCCTGAAAATGTTGGACTCTATGAAAGGATTTGTCTTCTTAAGCTCCGCAATAAGCTTCTTTGTTTCCAGACGTTTTGATGAAGTACCGTCATCATGACCGGCGGCACAGCTTTCAGTGAAATGGCATGCACACTGAAGAAAATGAAGTTCATTATAGTCCCTCCAGGCGCATATGTCTGCTTCTCTTACCAGATACATGGGTCTGATGAGTTCCATGCCCTCAAAGTTTGTGCTGTGAAGCTTTGGCATCATAGTCTGGATCTGTGCTCCGTGTATCATGCCCATGAGTATTGTCTCGATCACATCGTCGTAATGGTGACCGAGAGCTATCTTGTTACATCCGAGTTCCTTTGCCTGGCTGTACAGATATCCACGCCTCATTCTGGCACACAGATAGCAGGGACTTTTTTCTATAGTATCTACCGTATCAAATATAGTGCTTTCGAATATGGTGATCGGAATACCAAGCGCTTTGGCGTTGCTTTCTATCAGTACTCTGTTTTCCCTGTTATATCCCGGATCCATAACAAGAAATGTCAGTTTGAATTCCATCTGTCTGTGTCGTTGTATTTCCTGAAACAATTTGGCCATCAGCATGGAATCCTTGCCTCCGGAAATGCAGACGGCTATATGGTCTCCTTCTTCAATAAGCTTATATGTTTTACATGCCTTTGCAAAAGGTGAAAAAAGCTGTCTGTGAAATTTTTTTTGGATACTCTCTTCGGCACGTTTTCTTCTTGTATCATCATTTTTTATTTCGTCTATTGATATTTCTTTCATGATCATTATCATCCTTTTTGTTTTGGAGGCGGGGTATCTGACTTGCGGATGTGTACGCCTCATTTTTACGCGAAAAGCAGATACCGGAATACAACGTATTATAACCGGCATCTGCTTTACCTGTTAGTCGATCAGCTTCTCATCTATGTTCTTTTCATCATCCAGAATAAGCTTTATCCTGTGCGTATTTCCCTTTCCGTCCGTCAATGTGAGTATACCTGAACCTGTCTTTTGGTAATGCACGACCACAAAATGGCTTCCGTCGCCGCGGGTAGCGAGCTCCGCAGTGCCGAAGGATTCATCATCAATCGATACAGTCCAGCTATCATCGAGGTCGAAGGTATCCTGAGCAAGCAGCACATTTGCGGAAAGTAATTCCGAACCTGTTCCGTTCCATTTTAGAATGAAAAGTGCGATAATTGCAGCAATGCTTAGGGCTAAGGATATTATTATCGGCTTCTTATCTGTGAAAATCCCGAACACCAGGATCGGTATGATACCGAAGCAGAAGATCGCAGAGATCAGGTGATGCGGGAATTCATGACGAAGCGTTATGACATAGCATATCCCGTGATATACGAGCAGAATAAGTGCCGGGGAAAGTATCAATCCTGCAAGAATGTTGTTTTTCTTCACGAACCATGCGATGAAGGCAATCGGGAATGTACAAAGTGTAATATAAAACCAGTAACGATAATACCCGAAAAGCTGCCATCCCATATCGCTGAAGGGAACCTGGATCAGATACACCAGCGGCTGTGAGATCAGAAAGAAGACAAAGGTCTTCAAAGCCGCTTCAAGCGGTTCTTTGCAGTTTACCACGACAATAAGGGCAAGTGGGATCCACGCTTCCTCCGTTACGGCTATGTCATGAAAGGAGCATGACGCCGGAACCCACAAAGCCATCAGCGCTGTATAAACACCGGCTGCGACAGCAAAAATGATCACCTTCGGCCAGGTCATATTCAGCTCGCCGAAAAGCTTATGAAGTATTTTACCCATTTGAATCCCCTAAATCTTTAAGCTTTTTTTGACTAATTTTAACAAAGCGGTATTATAAAGCTTTTTTCTTCAGGTTGCAAGCTGTCATATTGATCCTTGTTTCTCCTGAATAAACTGTTCAAGTATTTCTGCAGCATCCCCAATGATCTCCGTGCACGGCCGCCTTTTATAATACTCCTTCGTTCTGGCCTCGGGAACAGGGGAGTCGTGACGTACACTCAGTCCCAGCATCTCCCTGCAGATGATCGTTCCGTGCTTTTCTTCAAATCTGTGTGCCAGCTCCTGTATTACTGCATAATGCTCCGCTTTAACCTGACCTGTTTCCGGTCCGTCATAACCGTACAACAGCCCTGCGATCATGAAGATCCCACTTACGGAACCACATACCTCACGAAGTCTTCCCATCCCTCCTCCGAAGGATGATGCCATCTTCATGGCCGGCTCTATATCAATGGGAAGCATATCCTGAAAAGCAAGCACGATAGATTGTGAACAGTTATAACCCTTTCTGAAATTATCCATCGCCATTTCTCTTCGTGTCATGTTTTTTTGCCTCCGATCATCCATTTTCCTATAATCATGTGGTGATCGATCAATTACTTTTCCGAAGATCAAACAATGCGGATATGCATTCGTTGATTATCCGCAGCTTATTCCAATTGGATAATTCCGTGTCCTCTTCCGCTTTCTTCAGTATTGCATTGATCCCTTCTGCATCTTCATCAACAAAACATTTATTGATGTTATGCAGCTCATTTACAACGGTTTCATCTTTTTTTGATGCTTCATTCGTCTCCGCCCGGAGTACAGTGTCCGGATGTTTGCCAAAGTAAAGTCTGTAGCTGTTGATCTTATCCTCATCAAGCAGATAATTACGGACTTCTCTTCCAAACATCTGCTTCCTGTCCTGCAGAGTTTCCTTGTCTCTCTGCATTTCTCTTTTCATCGTGCGGATCTTGGATTTAAGAAATGACGTTCCCTTGATAAAAACTGCATAATCTTCAAAAAATGATGGATCATCGAAATAAAGATAGATCCAGATTCCGTCGATGATATATTTCTTATCCCGATGCTGCCCTGCGTAATCCATGGCGAACCTGACAAAATCGATAAAAACCTTATCCTCGTAATCTTCCTTGGGAATACTGTCCCTCTCTTCTATCCCGATATAATACTTTGCGCCTTCACCGGTAAAAAAGCTGTAGAACATATCCGAATAGTCCTTAAGTTCATCCATGGTAAAATGATCCTTAGTGAGCAGAAGATCATCCAATTCGATATGATCGATATCCTCTCCCTCCAAAGTTCTTGCCATCATGGATTTTCCGCTTCCGGAATGGCCTAGAATAAAGCAGATATTGGTATCCCCGGAATTAAAGCTTTCTTCCTTGTAGTAAAGATCCGGTTCTGAAAGCATGAGTTTTTCATTCGGCAGCTGCCATTCTTTAAAGGTATGATTATCCGCCTTCAGCTTTTCCTTTACCTGAACATACATCTCCGGTACAGTATGACCAAAGAATTCGTTGGAGTAATAATCGGAGAAACGCTTCTGTTTTTTTGAAAGTACTCTGTATTTCAGAAATGCTTTGTTGAGTTCCTTCTGTGTTGACAGATCATCGGTGATCATAGCAAGTGATGTATCCTGGAGCGCCTGCTCCAGATCCGTATATTTTTCCATAGTTCTTCCTTTCCACATAGCAACAGATTCCCCATTCCGGAATTCCCGGGAAATGGAAAATTTTATCCTTTGCTTCGCTCAGGACTCATGCCCTCGCGATAGCTATTGTACCATGCCTCAGAAAAAAAGTCATCAGCCTAATGCCACATCCAGCGCCATCATCAGGCTGAATCCAACGGCAAAGAAGACAACTCCGATATTTGAATGCTCACCGGCTGACATCTCCGGGATCAGTTCCTCCACAACAACATATAACATGGCACCTGCGGCAAAAGACAGCAGATACGGCATGGCCGGCACCACCAGACCTGCGATCAGTACGGTAAGTCCTCCGAAAACCGGCTCCACTGCGCCGGACAATACGCCCAGCCAGAAGGATTTTGGCTTGCTTTTTCCTTCTGCATACAGCGGCATGGAAATGATGGCTCCCTCGGGAAAATTCTGAATGGCTATACCGATCGCCAGGGCCAGCGCTCCGCCTGCAGTGATCGTTCCCGAGCCGTTCATCAGACCGGCATACACAACGCCCACAGCCATTCCCTCAGGGATATTATGCAGTGTTACAGCCAACACAAGCATGACTGTCCTTGACAGGTGGCTTTTTGGACCTTCCACCTGATTTATCTCTCTGTGAAGGTGTGGTATAACATGGTCCAGAAGGAGCAGGAACAGGATTCCCAGCCAAAATCCGATAAAAGCAGGGAGAAAAGCCCATCTTCCCTTATCCTCAGACTGCTCTATGGCCGGAACGATCAGGCTCCATATGGATGCTGCGACCATAACACCCGCAGCAAAGCCTGTCAGCGCCCTTTCAATTGATTGTTTTAATTCCTTCCGCAGGAAGAATACACAGGCTGCTCCTCCGGCTGTTCCGATAAATGGGATCAAAAGCCCTGTAATTACCGTTTTCATCCCCTTCCAAACCATCCTTTCTTATTATAGGGTTCAGATTCAATGTACTGACAATCATACCCTGTCTCGTCTATGGCCGCTTTTAGCAACACCTTATCCACCACGTTCTCTGAAAGGAATGAGGCTTCCTTCTTCGATCTTGATGCAGACACCTTCTTTGCAGAAGGTACAGCCCTTCGTATCGCACTACATACATGCGCCTCGCACATCCCGCACATCATCCCTTCGATCTTCATAGTTGTTTTAATCATTAATTCGTCCTCTTTTCTTTTTTTAGAGTATTTCGCTTTACGTTCTTTATCTTCCGGATTCATAGCTTTGGATTATACCCTTGTTCTCCATCAAAAGATTAAGCATCTTTCATTTTGATCAATCACCTTTGTACAATCATATATAATCTTGCTGTTAGTTGTCACTAACCTGCAGTATAACACACATCTTATTTAAAGCCAATAAAAAAGCCATATCAAAGAATAGTCTATGATATGGCTATGAAATAACGATTTATATTGTTTCAGCCATCAGTCTTTACAAAATGTAAGGCTGTTGCCTGAAATCTTCTTGCTGGTATACATGGCGGAATCGACGTCAGCATACAATTCGGTGAAGGACGCCTGTTCCTTCCCGGTAAAAAGCACCGCACCGACACTGGCAGTGACCTTCCTGTCACCCAGTTCTTCGATGTCAATATTTTCCAGATGATGGAACATACGATGTATGATAGCCTCAGCCATTTCCCGTTTTGTGATACCAACCGCAAAGACTCCGAATTCGTCTCCTCCCAGCCGCATGGTAATATCATTAGAGCGGAAGGTGCTGTGGAGAGCACCGGCGAATTCAAGGATCACACGATCACCCACCTGATGCCCATAGTTATCATTTATAGATTTAAAATTATCTATATCAAACTCCATAAATACGCCTTCAACATCATCGGCCAACAGTTCATTTACCTTGCGTTCTCCGTTGACACGATCGTAAAGGCCGGTCATACGGTCGGTTTCGGAAAGCGCCTGCAGTTCATTACCGCGGCGTTTTTCCTGATCAATACGTGTATGCAGCCTTTGAAGCGCCTGATTTTTTGCGTTAAGGCGCAGAAATACGATGGTAAGAAATGCGATGAGCAGAGCCATAGCCACACCTATGAGGATCACGGTACGCTGCAACGGCTGATACCAGACATCGGTATTGATCAGACTGATGCTGTACCATCCGCCCTCCAGAGTGTCGACATAGACAGAGAAATCTCCTTCCTCTGTTGTCAGATCAAACTTCATCTGCCCTTTTTTCAGTATACTGTCAGCAATGGAATGACCGAGGCTGTCAGCGGCCGTAAGGTAATTCACCCCCAGCTGGCTCTTATCTGAATGTGCCACAACGATTCCGCTTTCGTCCATAACAAAGGCCTGACTGCCTTCAGTGGAGGAAGAGACCTCCTCGATGATCTGCTGGATCGGTTCGAGACTTACGTCCATGGCAATAACACTTTTCTCATCGCTGAGAAGATCAGTTACAGTCATCATGACAGTTTGGGTCTGAGCATCCAGATAAGGTTCAACGAAGGTTATCTCACGTTTTGATTTCAATGTATCAATATACCATGGACGTTCTGCAGGAACATAATCCGCATCTGGAATCCATCCTGATCCGTCAAGGTATTCATCTTTGATCAATCCGTAGATACCGGTGGTACTGGGATCCAATGTAGCAACGATATAATTTGTTTCATTGGTCAGATAATCCAGAATTGCCTGATTATCCCTGCCTGATTTCATCATCGAATCCACTGCATACCCCGCAACGGTAACAATATTGGCGCTTGTAAGCAGGCAGCGATCATATGCTCCGGCAGATTCCTTGGCGTTCAGTTCGCATTGCTGCTGCAATACTTCTTTTTCGGTTGCATAGAAACGATATCCAATAAAGACTGCGGCCACAAGAAATATGGTTATTATAACAAATGCCGATGCCAATGTACGGATTCCGATATTTTTTACAGTCTTATTCAGTTTTTGATCCTGATCATGCATTCTCGGTTATCTTTCCCCGTTTATTATCTGGTAAACTACAGGTACCTTTTTTCAAACTCTTCTATCGGAACCGGTCTGCTATAGTAATATCCCTGGACAACATTGCATCCAAGTGTACGCAGACGATCAACCTGTTCCTTTTGCTCTGCACCCTCAGCAAGACAAAGGATTCCCAGTTCTCTTGCAAGTGCGATTATAAGCCGAATGACGATGATGTCTTCCTCTCGTTCATTTTCCATGCCGATCTTATCAACGAAACTCTTATCTATCTTCAGCGTATCGATCGGCATCTCGGTCAGAAGCGAAAGTGAAGAATAACCCGTTCCAAAGTCATCCATCGAAATCTTAAATCCCTTATTTCGAAGCTCACTCAATACCTGGATCATCTGTTCTTTATTGTCATACGTCGCGCTCTCTGTCAGTTCAAAATCGATCAGCTCATGACGGACCCCATAACTATCGATTATCTCAACCAGGTGGTCGATCAGATTGATATCACTTAGCCTTTTGCGAGATAAGTTGACAGAGACCGGGTATAACTCTTTTCCTTCTTTTTCCCAACGGTTAAGAGCGGAACATACCTTTCTCAGGACTATGTCATCTATCTTTCCGATAGAACCGTCTTTTTCAAAAAACGGTATGAATCGTCCGGGGGTAAGGAATTCCTTACCTTTGTATTTCCATCTGATCAAAGCTTCCGAACCTTCTATGGTTTCGCTGTTTATATCAAACTTGGGCTGCAGAAATACATGGAACTCATCTTTTTTTATAGCCGTGTCCACATACGCCTTGATAAGATCACCCCATGTCAGGTCATCGTGCATCTTATCCGTATATATGGTGATCTCCGTTTTATTTGGAATCCTGCCAAGCGCCTGTGCCATTTTAGCAGCATCGGCCACACGGTTTCCGGACAATATGGTCCTTTGCATCGGTACCACACCGCATCGATAGTATATCCTGTAATCAGGATCTTCTTTTAAATGTGACAGCGAATCAAAGAATTCCTCAAGCACGCGTACCGTCTCATCCTCAGGCATGTCCCTGATCATCATTGCAAAATTGTCATTATGACAACGTGCGCTGGCATAAACAAATTCCGATTCATTCATAGCTTTTGCGACATTACGCAATACTACATTTGCAGCATCATGACCGTAAACCTCATTAATGACACGAAATTCCTTGATGTCAAAATGAACAAATGCATAATCATCGATATTTCTGTAAGCCGGCATTTCAAGAAAGGCTAACAGATGATTCCAGTTATAGTGCCCGGTAATGGGTTCATGAAAAGCCATTTGATACAGTGAGGGTTTATCAAAATAGCTTACATCATCCGAAATAATGCTTTCAGCCAATGCTCCATCGGCAGTACATTCATAAAGAATACGGAGTTTTCTGGCATGTGTATATATAGATATCACTTCGGCATCGTCTTTGATCGAAAGATCACTGTACACCCTGTGAGCAGTTCTGTCACCGGCTATACTCATAAAAAGCTCTCTGATGGCCTGACTGCTGATCTCAATCTCATCATCCATTTCAATGGAATAGTAATATGACCCGGCAAGACGTATCGAATTGAGATCCCCGGGATAATCGATCCTGTCATCTCCTATCCTGTACTCGATGCCGATAACAGGTCTGTCAAATGACTTAATAAAAAATAAACCGGGATAATCGTAATTGCCAAACGAATCCTTATACCTAAGTATACTTTCAGGAATTACTCCGTCAGCGAACGCATGAATCTCCTCTTCTGTGGCATCCATGTAATAAAGCAGACGATCCGGTTTATACAATTGGTTCAGTTTATTCTCATACATAGGCCTGTTCCCTTTTCTTATGCTGATCACCGCTAGATCATATAACCCTTTGCATCAAAGAATACTTTTTGTCAGCTTCCTTAACGTTCACTGGTTTTTCTGGAACCCTACTGCGGCAATTGTATCATAAAATGAGTTTTTTTTGAACCCAAAAGGTGCAGAATGGTGCTAAAAAGAAGAGCCGCGATATTCCGCGACTCTTCATTCTGATAAAGTTATTGTAACTATTCAGCACCCCGCGAAAATAATAAAAATCACGGATGGAAAGCTTGCTTTACAGACTGATTTTTATTATTTTCGCGGG
>ONWK01000304.1 GCA_900321505.1 uncultured Eubacteriales bacterium | reverse complement strand
TGTCACTCCCCAATTGTCATTATATCTGATTTCGAAAGACAAAAAAAGAGGAGACGAACTATACTCCTCTTAAGGTATTATTGAACGCATACGCGAAGCAGGAACCCGTATATATTCTGACTGGCTTTGTTATATTTCCTGTGATAAAATATTATCTGTTCAGTCTCCGCAACCGTAGGAACTGAACAGATATTTTGCAGCTCTCTGCCATCTACATGACACCAGCCCCATCCAGGGATCATCATAAAGAACGGAGTGATAATACAGTGAAACGACAAAAACCTCTGATAATCCCAATCCTCATCCTGCTTCTCCTTGTTCCCATAATTTCTTTCACAGCGTTTGCGAAGGAGGAAGCTGAGCCTTACAACCGTGTTGCTTCGCTTGTGGCGGAGCAGGAGTATGGCATAGCCATACAGAAGGATGATGACAGCTGGTATGTAATATCTCTTTCAGATGATAACGCCCCGGAGACAGCGTCTGCTGAAACACTTACGGACTACATGATCTGGCAGGTGAAAAGTGATATGGGCAGGACGCGGCTGGTGGCAGATTCCTTCGAGCTGACGGTAGATCCTGACAGCTGCGAGCTGATCTGCACAGAGTATCAGGCACAGGAACCCCGCCCGGAAGGTCCTGCTCCGGAATCAGGTGATCCGCAGCCGGAGTCTTTGGAAGGAATGCGGAAAAGCGGCTGGAAATATGACTATTCGGAAAAATTTCTCACATACACAAAGAACAACATAAAATACTACATTACCCTTAGATCCATCGACGAAGAAGCCCCATATATCGCCTGTACTGCCGATGAGTCTGAAGCCGCACAGGTTATACTGTGCACCTTTGGCGAAGGAGACGACGAACTCATAACCGTCCAGCCGGAAGCGCAGCCGTATTACATCATGGGCAGCCCTCGTTCCACGGCTCCGACATACAGCATCCGGACAGCGGAGGGCGGATATACGGACTTCAGCTACACCTGGTACATCAACGGCGAACCGGCCGAGGCGGATGCACCGGAGATTACATTGGACGCATACAGGACATTCTCCGAGGGAGTATATGATATCTACTGCAAGGTGAGCTGTCTGGATGACAGCGGAACGCGTTTCACGGACTGCTCCGCACATGTGAATTATATCGTCTGCCGCGGAATCATGCCGAAGGCTTTCCTCACCTTCTCCGACGTGCATGAAAGCTTCACAAATATTGGACGTGCCATCGAAGAGGTGCTGCAGGATTATGACGGTCTTATCCCCGGGCTGATCGTATGCACGGGCGACTGGTCAAATGAAATGCCCTCAACGGATCAGGCAACTACAGCAGGCATAAATATTCCCGCGCTCCGCGGTCAGTCCGGAGGCATCAGAACCATATATGTCTCCGGCAACCACGATAACGGGACAGCAGCTGAGGAAGCTAACCGGCAGGAAAACTTCAGCTATAACGGGCTCCGGATCTTCCCGGTGCATTATGATGATATAGTCCTGAAGGATGAGAACGGGAAAAAGTACTACAGCTATGAGCAGGTGCTGCCCCGGCTGGAAGCCTTCCTCAAGAGTCTTAAGTACAACTATAATAATGAGCTGATCCTTATCTCAGCCCATGCAGGTCTGCATGTTCTGGGAATCCAGCCGGAAAGCTCGGCATCGGAATTTTCCGGCGGCAACAGCTATAACGTTGACGGTTCCGCTGAAATGGTCCGCCTGATCAACAAATACGCCGAAGAATATCACATGGACATCCTCTACATGTTTGGCCACGACCATTCAAAGAATGAGAAAGAGTTCTTCCTCACCCGCGGCGATACGATTTACAGCACAACACAGTACGCAGACAGGGCGTATGAAGAGCAGGAACTGCATTTCAGCTATATGCAGGCGGGATATATCACCGGCAGCATCAACGGAACAGAGCATTACAGCCTTGTCAGGTGGAACAGGACAGAAATCACAAGAGAACTGCGTCAGCTGGGCGGCAAAACCACGGTAAACTGGATTGAGAAACTGAGCAGGGGATCAGACTCACCGATCGTGAGGGTGCAGGAAAACGAAAAGAACAACGAAAAGAAAAATGATAAGGAAGAAGAAAAAGAGAAGGAACCGGAGAAACAGCCGGAGACCATTGAACCCGAAAAAAGGCCCGAGGGCAGTTGGGTGAAGGACGGTAATGAGTGGTACTATCTAACATCGGAAGGAAGTTACGCCTCGAACGGTTGGAAGAAGATCGGCGGGAAATGGTACTATTTCAATGAAGAAGGCATCATGGAGCATAACGCCTACCGTAATGGTTATTATCTCACATCCGGCGGTGCCTGGGACGAAAAGATGGCCGTGGCCGTCTGGAAAAAGAATAAAACCGGCTGGTGGTACAGTCTCAGCGACAAAGAATACCTGAGCAATACATGGAAGAAGATTGACGGAAGCTGGTACTATTTCAATGAAGAAGGCTACGCCGTCCGGAACCGGTTTATCAGTGGCTGGTGGATCGGCGATGACTTTACCCAGACCGATCCGGTCCGCTGCAGCTGGCACAAAAGCCCAAAAGGCTGGTGGTACGGAGTAAAGGGCGGATGGTACGCGAAAGACGACACATATACCATCGACGAACATGAATATCAGTTTGATATCTATGGTTATCTGATACCTTAGAATCGCGCAAAAAAGACGGCGTTTCCGCCGTCTTTTTTGATCATGAACTTTCTTTTTCGAATTAATTCTGGATCTTCCATGCCATGAGCCTTCATCCATTTCTCCGCTGTCATAAAAAGCGCCGCTGCAACATTTACATCGTCTATGGCATCAAAGCGCGTAAAACGCCCTCTCTTCTGCCCCCACTTTTCATTCGCTCCACGCTGGATGATCGCCTGTATCCTGCCCACAACCTCTCCGTCCTTCAGGGCAAGATAGCAGACCGAATCGCAGGCCTTGTTAAGGGGATTATCAGTTTACCTCTCTGATCCTGATCATAAGTCCCTCCTGTTTTACCAAAATCCCTTATCAAATGATTACCTTTTCCTGAAAACCGCCGTAATGGCAAAAAGCTCTCCCTTCACCTCTGCAAATATATCTCCGTCCATTGCCCGCATAAGCTGCCGGCATATATAAAGACCCAGGCCGCTACCCTTCTCCTTTTCTGCATTGCTGCCGCGGTAGAAGGAGTCGAAAATGTTCGGCAGTTCATTTTCGGGGAGACCGCATCCTGTATTCTCAACAGTAACCAGCCGGCAGTCCTCTTCATCGGAAAACCCTATCGAGATACGTTTCCCGTCGCCGTATTTCAAAGCATTTTCAAGTATGTTCTGCATTACCTCCAGCGCACGCTCCGGATCACCCTTCAGCATGCATTCCGTATACTTCTCCATTACAAATTCCGTATGGATCCTTTTTGCTTTCTCACCATACAGCTCCTCTACATTCTTCATCACCTCGGACAGATACCATTCACCATCCTTTACATGAAGCTGCAGGAAATCCTCCCGTGTGGCATCCCGGATATCCTCAACATATTTTTCCAGCTCATCCAGATTCCTCTCTATGCCGCGATGTGCCTCGCGTTTCTTCTCCTCATCATCATAGATTCCCTCCGCCAGCGCCCTGTTATAAAGCTTTATGGCAGAGAGAGGCGTCTTTATATCGTGAGACATGGTAAGTACCAGCGTCTTCTTCTCCTGTTCCATGGCCAGCTGCCTGGCCTTTTCCTCCTCCAGCTTCTCCCGCAGCATATCCATGCCCCAGAGATAACGGCCAAAGTAACGATTCTTTTCCTCCTTCAGGGGTATGGAGAGATTACCCTTTGAAAGCTCCACAGGCAGCTCCGAAAGCTCACGGAAGGGCTTCAGTATCTTCCGGTAAATGTAGATCACACCCGCCAGTGTAAGTAATAATACCGCACCCCAGATCAGATTGATCACAAAAAGCCCCCTGCTGTTACTCTGATCGGCCCTGTAAAATATCTGATATAAGGTTCCGTCCGGGCCTTCTGCCACCGCATAATCATCGTTTGATACCCCTGCAGCTGAGAAAGGTTCCACTGCCTTCACATATTTACAGCCGGAGAGCTCCGGCGTCTCACCGTTTCTGATCCGCAGGCTCACTCTTTCGATCTCGACCCGGTATTCACGCCCTTCCTTTCCGTCCTGAACATGCAAAAAGAGAAGGTTACTGCCTATGGCCAGCAGTACCTCCAGGAGAAATACCATTATTATGATCAGACGGTTTCTTCTCATGTCCCTGTCCTTAAAAAATAATATTGGGCAATCCCATAGCCTGTACCCATGTATTATAACATATCTTTTACCTTTGTGAACGATTAAGGAAATCGTTCACAAACCCTCACTTTGTTCGGGCTGCTCCTTCGGAGCAGGGTGCGTACGGTTCTCGAAACGCCTGGTGGCGTTTCGGAACCTATTCATTTTTTCAATTACATAAAAATCTCTATAATGCATTTGTTCTTTATGATATAATGGCTATGTATAGCCTTCTTCTCAGGAATGTCACCATGCGGCTAAAAATTCATAACCATTGAGGAGTCCTGCCATGAGACTGTCCGTGCCTTTTAAAGGGCGCAATGAAATAAAAAAGAGAATACTCCTTTACTCATTTCTTCTGTTGGTCCTGGCAGCAGCTGTATTTCTGCTGTCCTTTGATTCCCATGCCGCCGAATCTGATGATTCCGAAAAGGTTGTCCGTGTAGGCTGGTACGAAACCCCCTTCAACACCATTGACAACCTTGGCCGTAGATCCGGCTATGCTTATGAATATCAGAGAAAGATAGCCGCATATACAGGCTGGAAATATGAATATGTAGAGGGCTCCTGGCCGGAGCTTCTCCAGATGCTCATGGACGGCGAGATAGACCTTATGAGCGACATTTCCTATACGAAGGAGCGTTCATCGAAGATACTGTATTCATCCTATCCCATGGGAACAGAATCATATTATATCTATATTGCACCCGACAACAGTACGATCTCCGCTGATGATCTGAGTACTCTTTCCGGAAAGCGTATTGGCGTGACCCAAAACAGTATTCAGGCGACTCTTTTCCAGGATTGGGCAGCTTCCAACGGCATTGACGCAGATCTTATCGAGATGTCCGGTTCGGAGAATGAGTCCATCACAAAGCTTAGAGAAGGTGAACTGGACGCTTTTATCACCCTTGACTCATACGGTGATCCCGAGATCATGAACCCCATATGTAAGATAGGCTCCTCCGACTTCTTCTTTGCGGTAAACAGGTCCCGTCCGGATCTGCTCACCGAACTGAACTACGCCCTGAATCGCATTCAGGAAGAAAATAAATATTACAACATGGAGCTTAACGAGAAATACCTTCACACCGCCATTGCAAGCAAGTATCTTAACACTGAAGAGCGACTCTGGATCGCGGATCACGGCGCGATCCGTGTGGGATACCAGGACAATTATCTGGCGTTCTGCGCAAAGGATCCGGAAACCGGAGAGCTTACCGGGGCCCTGAAGGACTATCTGAACTATGCATCGGAGCATATGGTGAACGCACGGCTGGAATTCGAGGCTGTATGCTATCCCACCGCCTCCGCCGCCATGGAAGCAATGAAAAACGGTGAGGTCGACTGCATGTTTCCCGCCAACCTTACTGCCTATGACGGCGAGACTCTTGGCGTGATCATGACTCAGCCACTGATGACTTCTGACATGATGGCCGTAGTCCGGGAATCCGACCAGCAGTCATTTATCAAAAAGGAGTCTGTCACCGTAGCCGTCAACGAAGGAAATCCGAATTATGATCTGTTCCTGGCGGATCATTTTCCTGCCTGGAAGATC
>ONWK01000181.1 GCA_900321505.1 uncultured Eubacteriales bacterium | reverse complement strand
TTTCCTTGAGCAGATATATCAGGAGTTCCTTGCAGCCGATACGGAGCGAAGGTTTGTGCTGATCACGGATTCACAATTTGTTGCGGATTATTATAAAGACCGTGATCCGCTGCAGCTTGATCAAAGAGTTGAGTATGATCACATCGGTGTGCCTGAGAAAAAACCGGTTCAGGATAAAGAGTTCATAATAGAACGAATAACTCCGGAAAATATTGGATGTATTCATGGAAGGATAGTTCCGGCTTTTTCGTGGGAAAGTGACGAGGCGTTTCTTAATCGTGGATTTGGTTATATAGCCAGGAAAGGAAATGATTTTGCGGCAATAGCATTTTCAGGTGCGGTCAGTCCCGAAGAAGTGGATATTGGCGTCGAGACTTCTGAAGCCTACAGGCATCATGGGCTGGCATCACTTCTGGCAGTCCGGATGTGTGAGGAGATCATAGCGCAGGGGAAGAAACCGGTGTGGGCGCACGCAGAGGCAAATGAAGGCTCACGCAAAACGGCGATCAGTGCCGGCTTTGAACCCTGCAGGGTGAATACGGTGATCCATAAAATGTAAGGACAGGAACGATTGTATTTCAGTTAACATCAGAAATGACATAGGAGTAGATAGATGCATCACAACTTTCTCTTTGATCTGGATCAGACACTGCTGGATTTCCATGCTTCTGAGCACAAAGCGCTCGGGATCGTACTACAGGCTAATGGGTTGTCATTTTCAGAAGAGATATATCAGAAGTTTAAAGCGTACAACAAATATCTCTGGCTGGAACTTGAAAAAGGGACCATCACAAGGCCGGAACTCTTTACAAAGAGATTTCAGTATATTTTTGAGCAGTGTGAAGGAGATGCAGCAGCCCTTGATCCGCTGAAGATCAACAAAGATTTCATCCGGACAATGTCCGTGAATGGCGTTCTGATGGATGGCGCGTTGGAATTTGTAAAAAAGGTAAAAGAAAACATTCCGGATGCCAGGATCTATATCGCCACCAATGGTGCGACAATAAATGCAAAAGGCAGGATTGCTTCTACGGGGCTTGATAAGTATATTGACTATTTGTTCATCAGCGAAGATATGGGTGTGACAAAGCCGGATGCGGCCTTTTTCGATATCTGTCTTGAGAGGATTGCAGAACCCAGATCAACGTGCATTATGATAGGAGATTCGCTGTCTTCTGATATGCTGGGTGCGAAAAATGCTTCCATAGATTCGGTGTGGTTCATGCCTTCGGGAGACATCGAAAAAGCTATGACCGAATATGATATCAATTATGCAGCCTCTTCTTTTGATGAATTGTATTTAATACTTGAACACTACAAAAGGAGATAACATGCAGAATCTGGATCGGCTTTTACATCAGAACGATCATAAACCTTATCCCGCGTACAAGGCGCTGAAGGGTAGGTATAGCTTTCCGCTTTATACACTTTCCATCGATCATGTGCAGGGGGATCCCTTTGCTGCGCCGTCATCCCTCAGTATCAGGATCGGGAAGGAGAAGCACGGATTCCCGGCAGAATATTATGCAGAGTCTCACAGGAGGCTCATGCTGCAGGATCTTCTGCTCCGCGGATTCGGGAGGGAACTGTCAAAATTCAGCCATATGGCAAAGGGTTCCGGGAAAAGCGGTACCCTTACCGTAAGCCGGTGCGGTCAGGCGGTACTGGAGCGTTCCGCGCTTACCATAGATCCTTTCACAGGTACCATCATCGTCCGATTTTCGGCGGGTTTTCCTGCCGCGGGGAGAACCACTCTTGCCATGGAGCTGAAGAAAATGCTCTTTGACCTTGTTCCCGCCGCTGTTGAAAGAAGCCTGCTTTCCCGTGCTGTTCCGAAGGAACGGCAGGAGAAATGGATCGCTCTTTCCGATGATCAGAAAGCGATCAGAGAACAGCTTAGTGAAATGAACCTTGCTGCATTCATTGCAGACGGAGCGATCCTTCCCCGGAAAAGCGGGATTGATGATACCCCCATGCCTGCTGCGGTTCCTTTTGAAAGCCCGGAGGAGGACAGGGTAACCTTGAACCTGCCGGGAAACCGTACGATCACGGGA
>ONWK01000183.1 GCA_900321505.1 uncultured Eubacteriales bacterium | reverse complement strand
AAGGGATGCTCCTCAGCATTCTCCCCGACCACAACTACCTGCATGGCCTTGGAACTCTGTGATCCGTAGATGGAGTGAAATGCAAAGTAGAACAGAGATCCCAGGATTATAGGAAAGGCCATGCCCCAGAAGATGATGCTCTTCGTACGGAAAATCTTTTTTATGTAGTATGTGTAGATCCTGCCCATGTTGATTCCTTTCTTTTCAAATCTACTCCTTATCCCTCAGTTCCTTACCTGTTATCTCAAGGAAGACATCATTCAGCGTCGGCATTTCCGAGAATATCCTGTCATAGCTGAGTTCATGCTGTGCCAGATATTCAACCACATGTGAGATATTGTGCCTTCCGCCGCTGCATTTGATCGTGAGACGGTTATCCAGGTAGGTAACCTCATACACGTGGTTCAGCGCCCTGATGCCTTCGATATGCCCGGCGGTAAGATTCTTAATATCCACGATCACGCTCTCGGTATTCTTGATCTTCCTCTTCAGCTCCTCGGCAGTACCGGACGCGATCTCCTTGCCCCTGTCCATGATAAGTATCCTGGAACAGATCTGCTCAACCTCCTCCATATAGTGGGAGGTATAAATGATGGTGGCCCCATCCCGGTTCAGCTCCGTGATGCCTTCAAGGATCTTATTCCTCGACTGCGGATCCACCGCTACCGTCGGCTCGTCGAAAATGATCAGCTCCGGCTTATGCGCTATACCGCAGGCTATATTCAGTCTTCTCAGAAGACCTCCCGACAGCTTCCTGGGGTAGAACTTCCTGAAATCCTCAAGTCCCACGAACCTGATAGCCCGTTCAACCATCGGCGTTCTCTCCTTCTTATCCTCCACATACAGCCCGCAGAAGAAATCCACATTTTCCTGCACCGTAAGCTCATCGAAAACCGCCACATTCTGGCTGACCAGACCGATACGTCTCTTCAGGTCTCTCCTGTTTGCGGTCATTTTCTCACCGAAGAGTTCAACCTCTCCTTTATCATAGGTCAGAAGCGACAGAAGACAATTGATCGTGGTGGACTTGCCCGACCCGTTAGGTCCCAGTAATCCGAAGACCTCGCCCTTCTCAATCTGCAGATTGAAATTATCCAGCGCTATCAGTTCTTTGTAACGCTTTACCAGATTTGTAACCTTTACTATCGTTTCACTCATGGCTTCTATCCTTTCGCTCTCTCTACAACGGTTTTTACCATTCTGACAACATATTATCACCCGTCACTCCCACTCCGTAAGTGAGCTCCGTCACCGATTGATCCCGTTTGGAGATGACATTTGTCATAAAACCGGCACCCCATGAAAAGGAAGAAGCCGATCCAAAACACCTGTGCTTTGGATCGGCTTCTTCTTTTTTCATGGGATGCCGGTTTTAGAAATTCCTTCCGTTCCATCCCCAGTCCTTGGTCGTCCTGTATTCAACATATATATGATTTCCGGGGATTCCAAGCTCCTCACTGTAGATCTCACATATCTTTGCGGTCATCCCGCTGCAGGCCGATGAACTTGCGGTGCCGTACAGATCCACCGATACAAAAGCTCCCTTTTCCAGCTTCTCACCTGCAAAATACAGGCAGTACTCATCCTCAAAGCCTACCATAAGAAAGCTTTCGGGCTTTCCGATCAGCTGAACAGCCTCCCCGAGCTTTGCCTTGATGACTTCCTTCTTCTCGTCGCTAACCTTAACTGTGATCTTTGAATTGATAAACGGCATTACTGAATACCTCCTTCACTTTTTTATCTGTGCCGCGGATCACTTTCCCGCACCGGAATCCGTAAATCCGTAGGTATAAAAATACTCATCGTAAAAGCCGAGACATATATCCATTCCGACATTTGTGCTCAGGGCCTTCTCCAGAACCACCTGCCATGATCCGTATTTCATATAAACCTCATCCGCATCGGGACCATCCTCATGGCCATAGGTCTCAAGATTGTTCCTCTTGATCTCCGCAAGACCTTCCGGATCATCCTTATATGCCTCAAGACGAAGCTCATTTCGTCTTTTGCTTACGGCCTTTGCGATCTCCTCCGGGGTCTTATTCTCTTCCTGCATTACAGCGATCATGGTATAAAGCTCGGACATACTGTAAAAATACATCTGGCGCTCATTTCTTGCTTTTGCAACCTCCACCGGATCCGTCCAGTCTATAACATCCACGAAATCCTTAAGTCTTGTTGATTCCGGATCGGGCGAATAACCGAAAACCGCATCGGGATCTTCAACTATATCCTTCATGGCTGAAGAACTGTCCTTCGGATCATGTGAATACATGAAAACCGTCGCACCGGTCTCCGGCATACTGTTACCCTTGCTGACAACCACGCCACCGATCACCATTGCACCATCCGGATCAAAATAGTACTCCTTACCATCTATCCTGTTCCAGCAGGTTGCCATCGCTCCTCCCGGGAGAAAATAGTAATCCTCGCCGCCGATCAGCTTCCACCCTGTTACCATGGCGCCGCTGCCGCTGAAATAATACCATTTGCCGCCGATCTTTTTCCAGCCCGTTGCCATTGCGCCGCTTTTTGTCAGATAGTACCATTTGCCGCCAAGCTTCTTCCAGCCCGTTGCCATGTAACCCCCGGCATTAAAATAATACCACTTTCCGCCGATCTTCAGCCACTCACTTTTCGCATAGCTTCCGTCCGAGAAGCTGTACCACCATCCGCCGCTGCTGTGCTTCCAGGTTCCGGATGCGGCCTCCGCACGGTTTACGCTGCCGGTAAGAAGAAAGACCGCCATAAGACTTAATGCCAGAAGCACATAAAGACTCTTTTTTACCCTGCCCATTCAGTTTACCTCCAAAAAAATAACTGTCCTTCGCTCAGGACCACGGGACCCTCCCTCGCCTTCGGCTCGGGCAATCCCGTAGCTATTGTACCACAACTTGGTCTCAATCACTACACAATTTTGCTGCGCAAAAAACCATAGGTTCCGAAACGCCTGATGGCGTTTCGGAACCTATACAGTTTACATATACTATGGCGCGTGATATAATTTTCGGGTAATTGTTTTTTTAGTTCATGGGAAGGAGTATCACTGTGAATTGTCCATTATGCGGCGCGGAGCTGAAGCCTTATGAGAGTCTTTGCGCGGCGTGCAGGGAAAAACAGCAGAACGGAGGAATTCCGGCTGCGGGGATGAATCCTCCGCTGATATCGGGTCCCGGAATGCAGCAGAATGTCCTGCAGAGCCCGCCGGAGCAGGATCCGGAGGCAGACCTTCCGGCCTATCTCAGAGCCGGCTACTCGGTAACGGATGAGCCCGGAAAACCCGGTATTTTCAGAAAATATAAGAAGCAGATCATCATTTCCATTGCTGCGGTACTGATCCTGGCCGCCGGAGCGATAGCTGTGTTTATGATAATCGAAGCCAACAAGCCCGGATACATGAGTATAACAAGCGCGGCACAGCATGAGATCGATCTTATGAACGAGCATAAATGGGACGAGATCTTTGCGGAAGTTACCGATGAAGAGATGGAAATGATCTTCGAATATAATAAAGAAGGCCTGGAAAGAAATGATATTCATAATGCTGCCGAGCTCAGGCAGACGATAATGCTTTATTCTTCTATCTCCGCAACCATGAACGGGTGGCATGATGCACAGCTTAAGTCGGATAAGGTT
>ONWK01000248.1 GCA_900321505.1 uncultured Eubacteriales bacterium | reverse complement strand
TAAATAACCCTCCTTAAAATTTATTGCTATTGGAGTATAGGGGGATCGAACCCCTGGCCTCCAGATTGCGAACCTGGCGCTCTCCCAGCTGAGCTAATACCCCGGAACTAACATGATTTTTTCATTGGTCTAAATAAATATCTATCTCGATTATAGTTGTTTATAATTAATATTTCAAGGTGAAAATCCATAGCGAGCACCCCGGATATCCGCATAAGATTAATAATAGCAACATACGGATTTTTTTGCCTTTTATATACATGTCACCCGAATATCTCCCTGCATATCGCCTCGTATCCTTTCCTGAAAATTATATAGCTGTTGATCACGGGGGTGTTGAAATCTATCAGCGGGACTTCTCTTAGTTTTCCCTTTGACACATAATGCTCCGCCATATCCCTGGGCAGGAAGGTGTAGTTGTCCCTGTCCATAAGAAAGGGTACGATCTTCATACAGTCATCGATCTCAAGCTCAAACTGATGATACTTCGGGAAAAGCTTGCGGATATACTGTCCGACATCCTGAAGTGCGAAATTGCACATCAGGTATTTCTCGGCAAGCAGCTGAGCCTCGGTGATCCCGTCCTTATACTTTTTGTTTCTGCTTCTGGTCACCAGCACCAGCTGATCCTGCTTATAAAGCTCGCAGTGGAGAGAGTTCTTCTTGATAGGAAGATAGGTGAAGACCACGTCCAGCATATCATTCTGAACCTGTTCCAGCAGATTATCTGAAAGACCGATGGATATCTTCAGATAATCCGCCGGATGCGTTCTTCTGTGCTCAAGTATGCGTTCTGCCAGATGGCCTTCGTATATGGAATCCGCGCAGCCGATCCGCAGATAATTGTCATATTTCTGAACCTCGTTGATCTCCGCCAGTGAATTCTCCGTAAGCTCCATCATTTTCTCGGCATATACTCTGAACTTCTCGCCCTTTACTGTCAGCTCAACACTTCTGTTGGTACGCTGGAACAGGACAAATCCAAGCTCCTTCTCCAGCTCATTTATACGGTTGGTCACTGTGGACTGGGCCACAAAAAGCTGGTCCGCCGCTCTTGTATAATTCCTGGTTTTGGAAAGCACAAGAAATGTTCTGATAGATTCAGTATCCATATGGCATTCTCCTTAAATATTATGAATAATTCATTATATGAATAGTTGCTATTTGATTTATCTATTTTACAAATAATACAATATGTGCTAATACTTGTAAAGTATATATCTATTCAGCATCCGGAGAGGAGGTGCTGAACAGTTACAGGTAAATTATCAACCTATCAGAAGTAAGGAGAAACAGTATGAATGATATCGTATTAAGCAATAAGACCTATAAGCTTGAACAGGATCCGTATATCTATCAGTTACAGGATACCCCGGAGCCCGAGCTCTTCAGGGAAATGTTCCCTTACACGGAAACTCCGAAGATCGCTTTTAATTATCGCCGTGTGCCGGAAAATATGCCCGAAGATATCTTCATTACCGATACATCCTTCCGGGACGGACAGCAGTCCAGAACCCCTTATACAACGGAGCAGATGGTGCATATCTATAAGCTTCTGCACAAGCTCGGCGGACCGAAAGGGATGATCCGCCAGACCGAATTCTTTGTGTATTCCGAGAAGGATCGGAGAGCGCTGGAAAAATGCATGGAGCTGGGCTATGAATTTCCGGAGATCACCACCTGGATCCGCGCAAGCAAAAAAGATTTCGAGCTGGTACGTTCCATTGGAATTAAGGAAACCGGAATACTGGTAAGCTGCTCGGATTATCACATTTTCCACAAGATGGGTCTTACCAGAAAGGAAGCGCTGGATAAATATCTTGGCATAGTTAAGGAATGTATAGAAGCGGGTCTTCGTCCCAGATGTCATTTTGAAGACATCACCAGAGCCGATTTCTACGGCTTCGTGGTACCATTTGCCAATGAGCTCATGAAGCTTTCAGAGGAAAGCGGTATTCCCATCAAGATAAGGGCCTGTGACACCATGGGCTATGGAGTTCCATATCCGGGAGCCGCACTGCCGCGAAGCGTATCCGGTATCATTTACGGTCTTCAGCATTATGCTGATGTTCCTTCGGAAATGATCGAGTGGCACGGGCATAATGATTTTTATAAGGGCGTTGTGAATGCCACAACCGCCTGGATGTATGGCGCGAGCGCCGTCAACTGTTCGCTGCTGGGTATCGGTGAAAGAACCGGAAATGTTCCGCTGGAAGCCATGGTTTTCGAATACGCTTCCTTAAGAGGCCATCTGAACGGCATGAATACTCAGGCTATCACGGAGATCGCAGAATATCTGCAGAAGGAGACCGGTTATGATATTCCGCCCATGACCCCCTTCGTAGGAGAGAATTTCAATCTGACCAGAGCCGGGATCCACGCCGACGGAATGATGAAGAATCCTGAGATCTATAATATCTTCGATACGGAAACGATCCTGAACCGTCCTCCGAAGGTAGCTGTGAATAACGCATCCGGTCTTGCCGGAGTGGCTTACTGGGTCAATGAATATCGAAGAAAGCTGGGAATGGAGGCGCTTTCCAAGACAGATGAGCTGATCAGAAAGATCCATGAATGGGTGAGCAGTGAGTATGAAGCTGGAAGGATCACGATGATCAGCGACAGAGAACTGATAAAAAAATATAATGATGTAGGTGTCAAAAGTCGGTGAATAAACATCAGACTTTGAGATATATCGAGTTCTTTGACAACTGAATATAATTATGGATTGGATATTTTGCAGATTAGCTGTAGATTTGGCTGACAGACAGGGTATTCTTCGTACAATTTACTGTAAGGAGATGCATTTTTCTATTCCTTTAGTGTATCGAAAAAGCTTTGTGAAGTTTGAAGCCGCAACTTTAAACCCAAAGAACTGCCTGGTTCTCTGGATTCCTCTTACCGGCATCTTATCAACATTATACTTGCTACGCATTACGGAAGGTATCGTTTCAACACCATTCCTTATGCGGCCTATAAGTTGATATGTTTCATTGTTTCGTCGCTCTCGTATCTGATTGATATGATCGCTGGCTTTCTTTGAAACATATTTACTTGCGGTTCTGGCTTTGATTTTGGGATTGCACTTATCTTTGTACGGGCAGTTTATGCATTTCTCTTTATCAAACGATATTCTGACGTTGCCTGTTTGTGAAATGTAATTATTACTTTTGGGAGCATAACCATTAGGACATACAAGAACTTCTTTACCGTCGTCTGAGAATGTAAAATTACCAAGTATTTCATTAGGTGTTTTGCCTGATAAGCCAGTGGTTATTACACCAACATTCTTCTTAGATGCAAGTTTCTGAATTTCTTCGCTGTTATATGCTCCATCCGCGATGATAGCCATTGTTTCTTTTTGCTCAGGCAGTTCTTCCAGATATTCTTTTATAAAGCTGGAATCGCTATGTGTATTTACATCATACTGGTAATCAGAAATCACGGATCCATTTTCATCAACCGTTTCGATGATGTTTGCAGCGTAACCCCTGTGATTCTTTCCAGCTTTACTTCTGAATGTCGCATCCGGATCTGAAGGATTCTGCAATACGGATGAATCCATTGAATCTCCTTTTCCTTTGGGAATTCTTTTTGAATCGTCATCCGGATCAGGCTTGGTTTGCTCACTTATCGCTCTAAGAAGAAGCTGATAATCTCTGGATTCTGAGTATTTATTTTCAGATAAGTGCAACAGCTCTATAGCATCATCAATTATTTTTTGAAGCTTATCAGCAGTAGATGTTTCTCTATCATGATATATGACTTTGTTACGGTCATTTGAATCATGATAGTGCGCATACTTTTCAGGGAGCGATAATAAACCATCTTGTTTGATGTCATTTACAAGGTTGGATAGACAAGTATACAGGAGTTCTAACCTTCCCATACGCCTGATATTAGCCTCGATCATCATACTGTCCATACGTTTGATAGAGCCGTCCAGTTTCATATATTCGGAAATATATTTTGAAAGAGATATAATGCACTGATGGATAAGATCAATGCCTGTCGTCAATTCATATGCAGCACATCTTGAACGAAATCTGCTGAAGCTTCTATCACTTATGGGCTGCTGCTCAAAACTGATTGTATGCAGCGCAAATTGAAATCTGAAATCAAACTCCATAGACTCAATGATTTCGTCATCCGTCATGCCTGTAAGCTCTTTAAGAATAAGTGCTCCAACGATAACATTTATTGGAGCATTCGGGCGCGAATTAGTATTCTCGCTGAATAGGGGAGCAAAAATGTACTCATCAATATTCAGGAAAATATGATCTGAAAAAGCCTTGGCCCAGGAGTTTTCCAACATGCGTTGTTTACGCTCCGACAGGAAGTGAAATGAGTTGAATAAAGACAGCTGCTGATTAGGTACAAATGACATATGAATACCTCGCAAACCATTGAATTTACTGTCTTTATTATACCAAACACAAGCAGTATCATCCATAACTATATTCAGTTGTCAACGAACATTTTGCTGTCATTCAGATACTTTTGACACCCACATCATATAATGAGTATGTGTGATGCACTTTTGTTATGTACAGGAGAGAACAGGAAGCATCAGTCGGACCCAGAAGAAGAGGATGGCCATGACGGAAGACCTCCGTCAGGACCTGATATGCATGCATAAATAGGATGGGCGGGTTTATCACCCGCCCATACGTTCTATAATACCTGGTATAACTGTTCAGCACCCTGCGACTTAGTATGTTTTTCGTGTATTTATTCTATATTTCTCACGATTCCTGTGAAGAGCACCGATCCGTCCCATCCGGTCACTACAAACATGAAGGGACGATCAAGTACAAAATCAAGTGTCTCCTGCGGCATGCCTGCTCCACAGACAGCCATATCCGTGTAGGCTGCAGCGGTCACGCCCTTCTCATCGATCTCAACTACAGCCGCATGATCTGCCTTGCTGAGAAAGAGTTCCTTTGTGGCGGTGGTGAGAGCAGTGAAATCGGCCTTCGCAGGATCCATCACATCCGTTACACCCAGCTTCTCCAGCATGTCTTTGAGATCCTGTTTGCCGGAGATCTTAAACTTTGGCACGGACAGATTCACCTCGGGATAGATGGCTTTTTCGTCTTCCCTGAGAATCTGAAGGATCGTGGGATCCGCCGCCAGTTCATTTATATCAGTTCCTTCCTTCGGCAGATAGAAATACATGGCTCCGCTGTCTGTAAGAGGCAGGCTGACCGCAGTATATGTATCTGTCTGAAATGCGGAAAGCTGTGATCTCATGTGCATCATGTCTACTGTCTGATCTGCCTTGGTTCCGTGGAAGGTCTCTTTTCTGGTCTGGTCAGCGTTGAAATAGTCCTGCCACTGTGCCTTGTAGTAAATGGTGGATACCAGTTCCAAAGCTGTCCGTGGATCCATAGACATATCTTTCGTGTATTCTGTCAGAAGCATTCCGGTATTTTCATCCGTCCATTTTCGAAGTTCCTCATCCATTTCCGCTGAGCCCGGAGTACCCCGGAAGGAGGAGGCATAATACTGTTCCGCCAGACGCTTCAGGGTTTCCTCGTTATAGTTCATGGAGTTGTTCAGCCACACGGAGTTGCCCAGCAGGCTTGTAAGAAGCGGTGTTTCCGCATAATTGCTCTCCCAGAGCGCCTTCACATTCTGTCGCAGAGTATCCATATCGGAAGCACCCAGCATGTCCAGCACCTGCTTCCGGGAATTGCCGTCAGAAACCTCCGCCAGCATGGCGAAAGCAATGTAGGTATTCAGCGGAGAGCAGACAGTATTCTCATCCTGAGATTTCAGAAGTTCTGCCATCACAGAGGAATAATATTTGTCCATGCCCGGTGCCAGGCTGCTGGTTGTATCGATTTTGGGAAGCTGAGTTTCAAACCATTCGTAGTGCGCATTTCCCTCCATAAAGCTTTCGGGACTCAGATCCTTCAGGGTCGATGCCGGATAAGAAGCCATCACCTTTACTACGTCTGCCTTTGTATTACTTTCGCCTGTCATTCCCGATCCTCCACGCTTTGATGTATTTATGGCGATCACAGTTCCAACCGCTGCCACCACGGCTGCAGCAGCAATACCTGCCCATAATCCCCATTTCACTGCCGGTTTCTTTTTTGTCTGGTATTTACCTGCCTTTTCGACACTTTCGGGGTCGATGTTCCCCAATACTTCAAAAAGCTCTTCTTTTTTCATATCTCATATCCCCTTTCGCGTAAGAATATCTTCAGTTTGCTTCTGATCCTGTTCAGGTTCACTGAAATCCGGTTGCTGCTTAGGCCCGTTCTCTTCGCAATCTCTGAAATATCGAGTGCATACCAGTATCTCAGAATGAATAAAGTACGCTTTTCCTCTGTCTGGTCCAGAAGAAAACGGTTAATGTTTTCCGTCAGTTCTTTCTCCTGCCACTTTTTCTCCGGGTCATTCTGTCCGGACACCAGTTCCTCCAGCTCATCAAGAACCAGATCAATGGTATGTCCGCCGCGTTTATCCCGGTGGAGTTTCCGATAACGGTCAAAGGACAGATTCCTCGTCAGCTTCCCCAGAAATGTCGGTAAAACAGATGGCCGATGCGGCGGCATTGCGTTCCAGGCATTCAGCCAGGTATCATTTACACATTCTTCCGCATCCTCTTCATTCTGCAGGATATTACGCGCGATATTCCGGCAGTAGGATCCATATTTCATCGATGACTCCTCGATGGCCTTTTCATTTCGATCCCAGTACAGCTGTACGATCTTTTCATCTTCCATCTGTTTCACCTCCTTCACTTATATTCACGACATTTCTGCAAGTATCTTACATCCCTTTTTAAACTTTTTTCTCAGGTTTAATAAAAGATGGAAAGCATGATCACTGATGAACTCATTTTTACACTATCCGGAGAGCAGATGCAAGCGGGAGAAATGTCAACCATCCGACAAGGAAAAAAAGTGAATACATTTTGCATGAAAATGTCGCATTTTGTGCTGTTTCTGCGTTATTATTATCAAAGGGTATGTGAACAAGCCCCGTTTTCATGTATAGCGCTATATGAGGGAGACTTACGATGAACAATCAGGAAAGGATTGAGAAAATCTATCAGCTCTATGAGCAGAAGATGTATTGGATCGCATATTCCATACTGGGAGATGTCAGTGATGCGGAGGATGCGGTTCAGGACGCTTTCCTTAAAGTGGTGCGTTTGGTCCACAAGCTGGAGGATCCGGCTTCGGATCGGACTAAGAGATTTGTGATACGGACGATCCAAAGCGCGGCGATCGACCGCTATCGTAAAAAGAAAAAAGACAGGGAGAACCGTTCTGATCAGGATGTGGAATCTGTGGATATTTCCGTACCATCTCATGAGGACCTGCTTGGAGAGATTCAGGATATACAGATACTTTTGCAGAAATTACCGGAAGCCGAGCGGGAGGTGATCGAGCTGCATATGATCCGGGGTATGTCATTTGAGGAGATCTCCGGGGAGAAAAAGGCGTCACTGGCAGCTGTAAGAAAACGGTATGAGAGAGGAATGAAGCAGCTGCGGATGCTCGCCGGAGAGGAATCATGATCATGAAGCACGCTCCCGGATCTGAAAAGTTCGAAATGATGTTTTACAAGGCGCTGATGCGCTGCATGGAATGGAGATGATTAAATGAATAAAGATAGTATATCGGTTGAAGAGTTTGATGCAATGGAGATTCCGGAAGAGCATCGGTTTTCCGAAAGCTATCTTCAGGAGAAACAGAAGATTCTTGCGGGCATTCCGGAGAAAAACCATAAAAGGATGGCGGCGATGATCGCAGGGGTTGCCGCAGCGGCAGTGATCGTTGTTGTTTCGGGATTCATGTTCGGATGGTTTGGAAGCAGGAAATATACAGTGACGCTCGCAAACGGGGATGAGGTAACCTACAGAAAAGACGGGAATTCCTTTGGTGCATCTGATCTCGTGTTTGACAGTCCGACTTCACCTAGAGAGCTGACAGAGAGTGAAGTGAAGAGTATATTTCCGGAAGACGTAGTTCCTGACAGTGCTTATGCTGTTTTTGATTCCGATACCGGGGAGCTTCTGCATATGGAGGCGAGCTTCGATAAAGATAATAAAAATCCGGATATGAGTATATATTATGATGTGGATGCCGGCCGGGTGACGGATGTTTTCGTTGATGCGGATAAAACGACTTCCATTATAAACGAGGTTCCGGTTACTGCATGTTATTTTATCACCGATGCGAACAGCAGCGGAAAGAGAGACCTGCTTGTTGCGAATTCGTTTCAGGTAGGAAGTATTTATGCTTATTTATGTATGGGAGGAGATCCGGAGGAGATCGAGGCTGCCTGCCAGAGAGCAGCGGAAATGACTCAGAAGATCATGAGTAACGGAGATGCAGGATTTAAGAGCGTCAGCCTGAATGATGAGGATCCGGCTGCGGCTGAACAGAGAAAAGAAGACCGCGGCCCGTCAGGTAAAAGGATTAATGCTAAAGTAAAGGATGGAGTCCTGGAGAAGAATGTGACATTTGTTTACAGCGGTAATATAAATGACGGAAAGAAATGGATAGATTTTACCATTACGCTTATGGCGGACGGACGTTATACTTATTACGAAAGTCCGATCAGCAGCTACATAGGTTACGGAGATTATACGATCAGCTCCGATGGATTGCTTACGATGTCTGAAAATGAGGAAATGGGCTATGCGGGAATGAAAAATTACTTCCGTTTCGAAGGAGACAGGATCAGCTTTATCGAGAAGGGCTCTTCGAATTTCATGTATGTGAAGGTTAAGGATGGAGAGGAGTTCATAGCTGTTGAGATTCCGGAGAACGACAATGATTTTGAAACGCTGCATGTGGATCCTGAGTTATACGAGGAAATGATCCCACAGATAGGGATCAGCGTGAAGCTGGAGGATGTTACGCCTTATGGCTGCAAGGCGGTATTCTCATATAAGGCCGCTGACGCTGATGCAAAACTGAAACTAACGACGGAAGATACCTGGCTCATTCAGGAATATTTTGATTATGGCTACGATTATTACTGTCACCGTGAAGAAACGGTTGATGATATTGAGCATGAGATACCGGAAGGGGATGGCACACTGGTACGGAATATAGACTGGACGGAGTTCTGCGAGCCTCTTCCGGCAGGAAAGTACAGATTGCTGCTCTCGATCACGTCAGATAAGGACGTCGGAGGTGACGGGGGATATCATATCTTTAATATTGTTTGTCCGTTTACGATTGAGTGACTGCAAAGGGCGGTTTCGGTAAGAAGCCGCTTTTTTTAGTGGCGTACTTAAACGCTTCACAAAAGGTGGCATGTCATTGTATAATGTAGCTATAGTAACGATTTGCCTTATTTTGAGATTGTTTATGAGAGAAGGTGTATAGTATGCATTCGATCAGAACCAGAATATTAGTTGTATCAATAAGCGCGATCATCATTACAATGATCATAGCTGCAGTTTTTGGAGTTGTGGCTATCAGGAATATCAATACCAACAGTTTTGAGCAGATGCTGCGTCTGCTTTGTGAAGTGGGTCAGAAGAATCTTGATGCCAGTCTGATAGGCGTGGAAAAGGATGTGCAGACGATCTCCGCTTATGTTGAGGAAGATCTTGATGGGCTTGATGACAGGAAACTTCAGGAACATCTTGACCGGATAAGCGAATTCTTTAAAAAGGTCCTGAGTAAAACGAACGGTGTCATGACATACTATTACAGGATAGATCCGGCTGTTTCATCCGAAGTGAAGGGATTTTGGTTTGTAAATACGGAGGGCGAAGGATTTAAGGAACATGAGGTGACTGACATCACCATGTATGATACGGAAGATACCTCCCAGCTGGTATGGTTTACTGTCCCCAAGGCGACCGGTAAGCCTGTCTGGCTTCCGCCATATATAACGGATAATCTGGATGCAAGGGTTATTTCCTATAATACGCCGGTCTATCTGGATAGACAATTCGTGGGAGTGATCGGTATTGAGCTTGATTATTCTTTTATGGCTGAAATGGTGGATAATATTAAGCTGTATGAGAATGGATATGCATTTATAAATGATGAGGAGGGAAATATAGTTTATCATCCGCACATGGATGTGGCGAGTATGGAAAAGCTTCCTGATGTTCCGGAGGGGATGACAAGTAGGGATGATATTATCCATTATAACTACGAAGGAATAGATAAAATAGCAGTCAGTCTTCCTTTGACGAACGGGGACCGCCTGAATGTATCTGTACCGGTAGGCGAGATCAATGCCGGCATGCGTAAATGGATAAATCTGATCATTATCGCTTTTTGTGTGCTTCTGGCGGCGTTCATTTTCATTATGATCAGGTTTACCGGGAGGATCACAAAACCGCTGCGGGATCTTACCCATGTGGCAGAACAGATCGAAGAAGGCAATTATGATTATCAGCTTCGTTATGACGGGGATGATGAGATCGGAAAACTTACAGGGACCTTCAACAGTGTTTCATCACATCTCAAAGAATACATTTCTGATCTTCAGGCCAAGACTCAGGCGGACAGTATGATCACTGCCATGGCTGCGGATTACCGCTGCGTTTATTATATCAATCTTGATAATAATGACGGCGTATGCTACCGCAATGATCCGGGGGATCCGGATCTGACTCCCGCAGGTGTCCATTTCGCATATATGGAAAGGGTTAGATGGTATGCGGAGAATTACGTTACAGAAATGTACAGGGAAGGTTTTCTGGAGTTTGTCGATCCGGACAATATAAGGGAACGTCTATCTAAGGAATCTATTATAGCTTATCGTTATCTGGCAAGAAAAAATGAGCATGAATACTATGAAATGATACGTGTGGCCGGCGTTCGCCGTGCGGAGGAACGAGATGACAACATGGTTCACGCCATTGGTCTCGGCCTTACAGAGATTGATGCAGAGATGCGTGAGACGATGATGAAAAATGACGCTCTGGGGGAGGCACTGGCTCTGGCAGAAGAGGCAAACAAGGCAAAGACCGCTTTTCTTTCGAGCATGAGCCATGAGATCCGTACACCGATGAATGCGATCATCGGATTGGATACGCTTGCGCTGCATGATGAAACGATTTCAGAACAGACCCGGGATTATCTGGAAAAGATCGGAGGAAGCGCCCGTCATCTGCTTGCCCTGATCAATGATATTCTGGATATGAGCCGTATCGAGTCAGGCCGACTGGTGTTAAAAAAAGAAGAGTTTTACTTCAGTGCAATACTGGAGCAGATCAATTCCATGGTTTCATCACAGTGCGCTGATAAGGGACTTAATTATGAATGCCGGATGTTGAACCGGGTGGATGATTATTATATCGGTGATGATATGAAGCTCAAGGAAGTGATCATCAATATCCTTTCGAATGCCGTAAAGTTTACGGATGCACCCGGAAATATCACCATGACGGTTGAAAAGACGGCTGAATTTGAAGACCAGTCCACATTAAAGTTCTGCATTAAGGATACCGGTATCGGAATAAGTAAGGAGTATCTTCCCAGAATATTTGACCCATTTTCTCAGGAGGATGGAAGTACTAAGAATAAATACGGCAGTACCGGGCTTGGCATGGCGATAACTAAAAGCATAGTTGAAATGATGAACGGTACGATAAGCGTGGAGTCTGAAAAGGGTGTTGGAACAGAGTTCACCGTGGTGATAACACTCAGGAATTCGCTGCGCAGTGATTCCAGCATGGAAGACTTTTTTGATCTGAATCAAATGAGAGTTCTGATCGTTGATGATGAGGAAATCCCTGCAGAGCATGCAAGAATGGTACTGGATGAGGCGGGGATCAGGGCTGATATCGGTATGAGCGGTGAGGATGCGCTCAGAATGATGGAGGTACAGCACCTGAAGCAGGAACCGTATAATCTGGTATTGCTGGACTGGAAGATGCCGGATATGGACGGGGTCGATACTGCAAAGAAGATAAGGGAGCTTTACGATAATGAGACGACGATCATTATCCTGACTGCGTACAATTGGGAAGAGATCATGGATAAGGCCCTTTCCTTCGGAGTGGACGGATTTATATCCAAGCCGTTATTTGCTTCTAAAGTAATGGCGGAATTCGAAAAGGCGGCCAACCGTAACAATATGAGCCTGTTTAAGGAGAAAAAACGGGCAGATCTGGCGGGCAGACGGGTTCTTGTGGTCGAGGATATTGAAATGAATGCCGAGATCATTATGGATGTTCTTGAAATGGAGGCAGTAGAATCGGACCATGCTGAAAATGGAAAGATAGCTGTAGAGATGTTTGAAAAGAGCGAGCCGGGAACCTATTCCGCTATCCTGATGGATATCAGAATGCCGGTAATGGATGGATTGGAAGCAACGGTGGCTATACGTGCATTAGACCGGAAGGATTCAAAGAAGATACCGATCATAGCACTGACAGCCAATGCCTTTGATGAAGATGTGCAGAGATCGCTGCAGGCCGGAATGAACGCTCATCTTTCCAAACCTGTTGAACCGGATCATCTGTACCAGACTCTGGGAGAATTGATCTACGAAGCGGAGGCGTGATCCGGATCCGGGTCGAAGTAAACTTTATGGGAATATAAAATCCGGAACATGAAGAGATATTCCCGGGCAAGAAGATTCAAGGTGGCAGTTAATGTCACCTTTTATCTGTTTTTGCAGAAATTACCGGAAGCTGAACGGAAAGTAATTATTAAAGCAGCGATTGCAAACGGGGATGATCTGTGTCAGAAAAATATATTGTAATCGAAAAATAGTTATGGAATTATAAAAAAGAGCATATTTTTGTTTATATCAGGATAACTACTTTGATATTATTTTATATGTAAGCTCGGGTTACTATTCAAAAAGTAGTTCCCGGACAAGAAAAAGAAAGGTGATAGCTATGATACTTGACTGGAAAGAATATGAAGATCTTGCGAGACAGACGGTCAGTGAGGGAATCGTTCTTCTGAAAAATGAGGGACATATCCTTCCGTTGTCTGAGGGCTGCAGACTGTCTGTGTTCGGTCGTATGCAGAACAACTACTATAAGAGTGGAACGGGTTCAGGCGGTATGGTAAATGTTCCGGTGGTCCGAAGCATTATCGACGTTTTAAAGGATGAGAAGATCATACTTAACAGGGAAGTGCTTTCTGTTTATGAGGATTTTGAGAAGGAGCATCCTTTTGACCCGGGTGTTGGATTCGGAAATGAACCCTGGTCTCAGGAGGAGATGGAGATCCCGGGGGAACTCGTTGAAAAGGCGAGTGCAGAGTCTGATACAGCGCTTGTTATCATCGGCCGTACTGCGGGAGAAGAGCAGGATTATATAAATGACAGGGGAGCATACAGGCTTTCGGAAAAGGAAGCGGATATGCTGAAAAAAACCAGAAAGGCATTTGACAGATTAGTGCTCGTCATGAATGTGAGCGCAATCCTTGATATGCAGGAAATAGAGGAAATCTCTCCGGATGCAATACTGTATATATGGCAGGGAGGTGAAATCGGTGCGGTCGGCTGCTGCGATGTGCTTTTTGGCAGAGCAAATCCCAGCGGACGTCTGACGGATTCCATATTGCGCAGGATAGAGGATGCGTCAGCCTACGGGCATTTCGGTGACAGAGTAAGAAATTTCTACACGGAAGATATATATGTCGGGTATCGCTATTATGAAACCTTTCACAAAGCGGCGGTAATGTATCCTTTTGGATTCGGGCTTTCCTATACGGAATTTGCTGTGATGCCCGGAG
>ONWK01000191.1 GCA_900321505.1 uncultured Eubacteriales bacterium | reverse complement strand
TTCAACACCATCGTAAACATAATGGATCCCTTGGCTTTGCCGTAAGACCAGCTGTTATTCTTTGCTCTTTCATCACTTGACTCCTTACTGTCCGTCCGGGCAGATGTATAAATACCCTTTCCGAATCTTCCAAGTCCGTAAAAAACCTTGTTGCCTTTATTTCTGATCCCTGCAAGCTGTTTAGCATAGGGAGCCGCATCCGCAGATCCTTCCTTTGTATTTATGCTGTGAAACAGCAGTTTTCCGTGAGGTGAATTCTTAAGCGCCTTGCCGTCACTGTAAAACTCATTTTCTTCAGCAAATTGCGGATCATTTGAAGACCATCCCAATCCATTGAAGAATTGTGTGGTGAGGTTCTTTTCCTGATTGTCTTCCACATTCTGTTTGTTCAGCTCCTCCAGCACCTCTTCCATATCGGAATCCAGCTTCTTCATCTCACTTTCGCCAAGTTCCATGCTGCCGTTCAGATTCTGGTAAACCATATCAAAATGCGCCTTGAATGCAGCAGTCACATTTTCCTCACTTGCATTCTGCCGCATGACCTCCAGCGTAGTCTTCTGCTGATTGATATATTCCTCCCGCTGCCGGGTGATCTCAGTATTCACCTTCTGGGATATCTGGGATATAATGGCTTTTCGGATCTTTCCATTTGAACTGATGGGATTCTTTCTTGTTGAAATATAATTATTACAGCTTTCCTGGATCCGCAGCAGAAGCTTCAGCCCTTCTCTTGCTTCCGCATTATCCATAACCCTGTTATACAGCTCAAGATCCGTGGCTACAGCATTGTACTCGTCGGAATTTCCTCCGCGGTCATTGTTCTTCAGAAAGATCTCCAGCTCCTTTAAGCTGTATCCTTCATAATACTTTGCACTCTTTTCACTGCCCTTCTTCGGCGCTCTTTTCTTCAGATTCTTAACCTTTTCGGTCGTATTCTGATGCCAGACGCTTTCGATCTGTCTTTTCTTTTTCAGATGAGCCTCGGTTATCTGTTTGATCTTTTCATCCTCTTCATTTTTCCGTTCAAGTTCTTCCTTCTCGGCTGCCAGAAAGCGGATATTCATATCCCTGTATCCAAGCTCCGTATCCTGTTCGGCCTGATGCTTTGATAGTATTTCATACTCCTTCAGCTGCTGCTCCGCCTGTTTGAATCCACTGTCTCTGCCCATATACTACCTCCTTACTTAGTCGTATCTGAAGATACGCACCTTTTTTTCCACACCGGATTCCATCAGTGCATTGATAGCCACCTTTTTCAGTTCGTCACAGATCACGAACCGCAGTCTGGCTTCAGCATCATATTCGGCCTCCAGCAGTTTCTTAAAAACATAGAATAAAAAGATCGTCACCTTGTTACCCGTTGCACAGATATACGGAACCTCGATCATATCATCGGTTTCTTCCACCATCAGCAGTCCTACGATCCTGTGCTGATTGACAGCCACCAGACTTGCATCGGAAAACCGGTTCAGATCCAGATACGAATCCGGCACTCCCAGAATTCCATCCGGCTGTGTTCCTGTGATGAAATTCTGCACTCCGGTAAGCGGTGCCCTGTCCAGAGTCCTGACCTCACATACTTTGGGCGGCGTTCCCAGATCCTTAATATCCTCCGGTGTGCCCTCGATATAACTATAGTCGGACGGGACTTCTGTAAAACCGCTCTCCAGCAGAAGCGCCTCGTCGATCTCCTCATCCGTTCCAAAGCAGTAAACTGGCAGCTTCATATCCTCCGGCAGGTCTGTCACCAGCGAAATAAGCGCTTTTTCGGTTTTTTTATCCTTCGGGCTTGTAAATATCCGCCGGATACGTATATGTTCCATATAAACCTCTGCCGTAAGGATGCCGATGGGATCCCCTGTCTCCTCGTCACAGGCTCCGAAGCATGTGAATCTTTCATTTTCAATACCGAATATCTCCTCATTTTTCAGGAGCGGCATATATTTTTTTACGGTTTCTTCTGTAATGATCTCAGTTATCATTAAACTTCTCCTCCGGTCTATTCTGTTGTTCCCCTTCCGGCAGTCCGGCTGAAACCGACTCGGGCTGTCTGTCAGGAAGCCGGATCATCCGATGTGTGGTATGGATCCTCTCCGCCGTACCGGTGTCGTGAGTTACCATGACCACCGTCGTTCCCTGACGGTGAATTATCTCCAGAAGGCGGAATATCCCCTCCGAGGCGGCAGGGTCCAGATTTCCTGTGGGCTCATCCGCGAGAAGCACCGGCGGATAATTGATTATGGCCCTCGCCATGCATACCTTCTGCGTCTCTCCCCCCGAAAGCTCCTTCGGATATCTTTTATACAGATGCTCTATCTTAAGCAGCTTCAGGATACTGATTATCCTTCGCTCGATCTGGGATTTTTTCACATTCATCATGGAAAGCACCAGCTCCAGATTACCGTAGACTGAAAAATCGTTAAAGAGCTTTGCATCCTGAAAGACCACACCTATCTTCCTTCGAAAGAGCGGGATATTCTTATCGTCAATCTCATTAAGCTCCGTTCCGTCCACACGGATACTCCCTGTGTATCCGGTAAGCTCTTTCATCAAAAGGTGGATAAGCGTGGTCTTACCGCTGCCGCTCTTTCCGGTAATAAGTACAAATTCCCCCTTGTCTATCTGGATATTCAGGTCCTCAAATACCGGAAGCTCCGCCTCCGGATATATCATACCCATATGCCTTATATCTATCACGCCAGTCCCACCTCCGCAGCATAGGGTTCGAAATCGGACTTGGTATAAACCTTGCCAACCTTGACAAATTCGTATTTTACGGCATTAAGATAATGCCTCATATGCACCTGCCCTTCTGCCTCGGGGTCTGCCGCCGCAAGAAATGCAGCATTCAGTATACAGTTTTTGATATTACCACCAACGAATTCATACTTTTCGGCAAGGAAGCGTATATCCACATCCTCCGCGATGGGAGTATCCTTCGGGATAGTTGTCCTCCAGAGCATTTCACGGGTATCCGGATCCGGGAACTGGAATTCAACGATATATTTCATTCTTCGGAAGAAAGCCGGATCGATATTGTGTTTATAGTTTGTTGCCAGAACGGACACTCCGTCATAGGCCTCAACCTCCTGCAGAAGGAGGGCCGTCTTGTTATTATTGGAAGACTGGTTGGATCCTCCGTCGTCGGATCTTTTTGCAAACAGGGTATCGCACTCATCGAAGAAGAGAACCACGTTACATTTCTTTGCTTCACGGAAGATCATGGAAATGGACTTCTCAGTCTCACCAACGTACTTATCAATAACCTTGGACAGATCCACGCGGTAAAGCTCCAGATTCAGTTCATGAGCGATAACCTGGGCGCACATGGACTTACCGGTACCGGGGGCACCGTAGAGCAGGATGGAGAGTCCTCGCCCATAGGGATATTTCTTCGTATAATTCCAGTTCTCATAAACCTGTTTACGGAAGTTCATCTGATCGATGGCATGCTCCAGAGTCTCTCTCTGGCTGGCATTCATGACGATATCCTCAAAGCCGAAATTCGCCTTTACCTTGGTCGCCTTCTGTGAAAGCTCCGAACTCATCTGGTTATTGCAGCCCTTGAAAAGCTTATCTCTTGAGATCTCCGGCTCCTGCGCCATTACCGAAAGGGCCCTTGCATTCTTCAGGGCATCATGGATCTTGCCGGGGGTAAAGAGGAACTTCGTGGCCATCTCCAGGGTGTCGATCTCCGCATTCAGCGTATAATTCTTTCTGTAATATTCCCAGCACTGCTGTCTTTCATCCGTATTCGGAGTCGGGAGCTCCAGCTCGGTGAATTCGTTCTTAGTGATCTCACGGAAATCTATATGTTCCTTACTCATGGAGAACACCAGGATATTCTGTTCATTCAGCTTGGAAAAGGCAAGATCCATATATCCGAAGAATCTTTCCTTTTCTTCCTCACGAAAACTAAGCTCCGTCAGACAACAGCAGGCATTGGTGAGTATGCACTCCCGCGTTACCGCCCACAGGGCTTTTTCCACATACTGGAAATCATAGCCAAAGAGCTTTTTACAGTTCATGGCTACTGCCTGCAGACCATTTTCTCTGCAGAAATGTTTCACGAAGAAGCGTCTCCCGCTTCCCTCATCACCATAGTAATAAAAGATCTTCACACCCTCGCCGTAGGATATCTTCATCTCGTCAAGAACGCCCTTATTTGCAAGGATGGGATCAAGCTCATCGTTATTCGTAAGCATATAAATAAACCGGGAGTAGTCCTCATCCAGCTTCTCCGGGTTCCTGCCAAACAGGCAGTCGATTATTCTTTTATCAGGGGAAACAACTGTTGAAAAGGGCATGCTCTTAAGAACATCCAGGGAAAGGATGGGAAGCAGCTGTTCAAGACAGGTGGACATATCTCCGTATGCACCTGTTATGGAATAGGTCTTCCCGTAGAAAACCTTTGCAGCAGATTCGATAGTTGGTGCGGAAAGGCCCGCATTCTCATTTATGATCTGGAAAACACCCGCATAATCCGTCTGGGTGGATGACAGGATGCCGCAGGCGAAACAGAAAAGGGTAAAGGGTTCAAACTTCAGCTTCTGTGTAAGGGCATAAAAAGGAAGCGGTATACCCTTTTCCACTGTGGCAGCCGCCCTCTTATCTATGTAATCCAGTTTTTCTGTAATGGAAAGACTGCTGTCTTCACCCTTCGAAACCTGTTTATGAGGCTTCGGCTCCTCCCGCTCCACGGAAAATGCACCAAGAAGAGCCATAAGTTCTTCATCTACAGCTTCCTCTTCATTCTCTTCTTCATCTCCCGATTCCTGCGCTTCGCCTTCATCTTCAGCCTCATCATCGGAATAAAAGCGTTCCACCTGATTCCGGCAGGTGTCCCCCGCGATCTCAATATCGGGGTACAGGATACTCTTGTAACCGCCCTGCTCATTTGCATAGGTGGTCTTCATCCCGTCGATATACTGATCCAGCGCTGTATTAACACAGTTAAAAACATACTGCATATACTCATCGTAACTACTGAATGGTGTATTTAGTAAATTACTGTCGTACTTCCGCATTCTCTGAACTCCCCCGTCAGATTTTTCCTCACATTACTTCTGTTCGGTTTTTCCGGTCCTGAAGATCGTCCCCTTATCAAAGACGGAAGGCGCCCTGTTGATGGACTTTTCGTCCGTCACATCAAATATGCCCTTATACTCATTAAGAGGTATATCCCGCGTTCTGTCCTCATAGATCATCCAGTCCGGTTCTTCCGCATAGTACTGATCCCGTGCCGCAGCCTTTTCATTCCTTTTCAGTTCCCTAAAAAGCCTGTCATCGAGACCCATCCTGCTCTCCTCCGTATCTTCCGCCCAAAGCCTCTACCTGCTCTATGTATTCTTCCTCCGATACTTCTCTCATCTGCAGGGCCGACGTAATACTGTAACCTGTACTGCCGTTGGCAAAGATTTCGGACCATTCATCTCCCCGTTGGATCACAACACCGGTTGAATGCGGATTCAGAGCACCCACCGCCCTGGCGGATGTACCACCGTACTCACGCACCATAAGCTTCTGATCAGTATTTAAGGTTTCGAATACATAATATTTCCCGCCGGTCTGCGGGTTTATCAGCGGAAGTTCCTCATCCTCCGCAGTTTCCTCCGTGATCTCTTCCGTCGGAGTCTCGGTGATCTCTTCCGTCGGAGCTTCGGTGATCTCTTCCGTCGGAATCTCGGTGATCTCTTCCGTCAGAGCCTCGGTGATCTCTTCCGTCACCTTCTCCGTGGGTGCTTCAGTGATCATCTCCGTTACTTCCTCGGTTTTCCTTTCAGTAGGTGCATCAAGAATGATACCGGTGGATCTTTCCGTAACCTCCTCCGTCGGTGTTTCGGTCTCCGCCTGTGTCTCCGTTACCTTTGCGGCTCCGGAACC
>ONWK01000236.1 GCA_900321505.1 uncultured Eubacteriales bacterium | reverse complement strand
GTAAGGGCGTCATATTCATTTCCGGCAAAATTCATGCTGGTGGCGGCGAGAAACCATTGCCCCTGCGGTTTTTTCCCTGACAGATCAAGATGCAGATGTACGGAGAGGCAGATCACGGATTACCAGAACCGGCTCAGCCATCCCATCATGGACAGGATAGATATCAGGATAGAAGTAAGACCGGTAAAGCTGGATGAGCTGCTTGGAGAGGAAAGGGGAGAGAGCAGCGAGGTTATCCGCGAAAGAATAGAGGCTGCAAGAGAGAGGCAGCTTTGCCGCTTCAGGGATGAGTGCTTCTTCTTCAACTCCGATATCCCTCAGCGAAAGCTGGATAAATATATACATATAGGGGATACGGAGAAGGAAATGCTCCGCAGGGTTTATGATACGGGGGAGCTGTCAGCCAGAGGCTATTTCAAGGTCCTGAGACTGGCACGGACCATAGCGGATCTTGACGGCCATGATGAGATAGGTGAGAAGGATATATCCGAAGCTCTTTTCTTCCGGAATGTGGCGGAGGAAGGGGGTGAGCGGGAATGCTGAACGATAGAGAATATTGTCTTTGGCTCAGCGGCCTCCGCAGTATGAGCCCTGCGGACAGGCAGAAGCTTATTTTACTCCTGGGGTCGCCGGCAGATATATATAATGCTGAAGATGTTGTATTACTTCATCTTTTGAATGAGGGCATGATCAAACCTGAGACTCTTGAGGAGATAAAGACCACAAGAAATGAGGAGGCACTGAAGCTCCGGGAACGTGAGATAGCAGGCCGCTGCGGCATTCTGACTTTGCAGGACCCCGAATATCCGGAGCTTTTGAAGGAGATACCGGATCCGCCGGTGGTACTTTACTATCGGGGAGACATTTCCCTGCTTAACAGTATGACGGCCCTTGGAGTTGTGGGCAGCAGAACGCCCAGCATTTACGGAAATGAGATCGCAAAAGCCTTTGTTCCGGTGCTGGCCGGTGCGGGTCTGCTCATAGTAAGCGGACTTGCAATGGGTATAGATACTGCAGCGCATAATGCTGCCCTGGTTACCGGAAAAACCGTGGCAGTGCTGGGCGGCGGAGTGGATATCTGTTATCCGCAGCGGAATTTCAGGCTGTATGAGGAGCTCTGCAGTAACCATCTTGTGATCTCAGAATATCCTCCCGGTGTTCCGCCCCTTGCCATACAGTTTCCTCAAAGGAACCGGATAATCAGCGGCATAAGCAAAGGCCTTCTGGTGATCGAAGCAAGGAAACGTTCGGGAACCCTTATCACGGCAGACGCAGCCCTTGATCAGAACAGGAACGTCTATGCCGTTCCGGGAAGGATAGGAGATGCACTTTCTGAGGGGACCAACCGCCTGATACGGATGGGAGCCATGCTGGTGCAGGGGCCTGAGGATATACTTGAGGATCTCGGCGTTGGAAACAGTGGAAAAAAGAAAACAAAAAGGGAGCAGCTTACGCCGGAGGAGAGAAGCATACTGAAAAAACTGTCCCATGTTCCGGTTTTCATTGATGATCTTTTCCCGGAGGATACAGATAACTGGCGTGATAAGCTGAGTATTCTTTCATCCATGGAAGCCCGCGGGCTGATCAGCCAGCCCATACAGGGATATTATGTGACAGGTTCCTGCAGAATGTAGTATTTACTGTTTCTTTACGTTGTGAAATGTGTTAAAATAATAAAACTGTGTTAATATTAAGGGCTCTGGAGCTTACTTTTATGAAATTTTCCGAATATTATAAAAAACAGATAGAGGTCATAAAGGAACGGGATCCTTCCATCCACAGTGATAAAGAGGCGCTGTTGTACCCCTTCTTCTGGGCTATGTGGTCCTATCACAAGGCACACAGGCTTTATCAGAAGGGAGAGTTTTACAAGGCGCGCAGGATCTCACAGAAGGCGGCAAGAAAGACCGGCATTGAGATACATCCCGGTGCGGTGATAGGCGAAGGCTTCTTCATCGATCACGGCCACGGGGTCGTGATAGGTGAGACGGCTGTTATCGGTAATAACGTGACGCTTTACCAGGGAGTCACCCTGGGAGGTACGGGTAAGGAGCACGGTAAGAGGCATCCGACTCTGGAGGATAATGTCATGGTCAGCGCCGGAGCAAAGGTGCTGGGCTCAATCACTGTGGGGCAGAATTCGAAGATCGGTGCGGGTTCCGTGGTGATACGCGATGTGCCGCCGAATTCCACGGTGGTCGGTATCCCGGGACGTATTGCAAAGCAGGATGATGTACATATTCCGCGATTGGATCTGAACCAGGTGGATCTGCCGGACCCCATCGTCAATGCGATAGAGCTGCTTAAGGATGAAAATGAAACGCTGAAGCGGACACTGAAGCTGCTTGAAGAACAGAGAGCGCTTGACCGTCAGCAGATAGACAAAAATACCCAGGCGGTAAGTGAACTGGAGGACAGGTTCCTTTTTACGGATGGAGCCGGAATTTAGTTCGGAAAGGATACATTTATGAAGATCTTTAATACACTCACAAGAAGAAAAGAGGAGTTCAAGCCTGTAACACCCGGTAAGGCAGGGATATATGTATGCGGTCCCACGGTTTACGATTTTATCCATATCGGAAATGCAAGGCCCATGATAGTATTCGATACGCTGCGGAGATATCTTGAGTTCCGGGGATATGAGGTAAACTATGTTTCGAATTTTACGGATGTTGATGATAAGATCATCCGGCGCTCTCTGGAAGAGGGAGTTGATTCCCTGGAGATCTCCGAGCGCTTTATAGCTGAGTGTAAGAAGGATATGGAGGCGCTGAATGTGCGCCCTGCAACAACCCATCCTCAGGCAACGAAAGAGATCCCGGACATGATCGAGATGGTAAAGACCCTGATCGATAAGGGACATGCCTATGTTGTAGACGGAACGGTATATTTCCGTACAAGAAGCTTTCCTGATTATGGCAAGCTGTCTCATAAGAACATAGACGATCTGGAAAGCGGTCACCGTGATGAGGCCCATGCTCTTAAGGTGAGCGGCGAGGATGAGAAGGAGGATCCGCTGGATTTTGTACTCTGGAAGCCAATGAAGGAAGGAGAGCCCTTCTGGGAGTCACCCTGGGGCAAGGGCCGTCCCGGCTGGCATCTGGAATGCTCTGTAATGTCCAAGAAATATATCGGCGGAACCCTTGATATCCACGCCGGCGGTGAGGATCTGATCTTCCCTCATCATGAAAATGAGATAGCCCAGAGCGAGGCGGCAAACGGGACGACATTCTCCAATTACTGGATGCATAACGGATTTCTTAAGATAGACAACGAGAAAATGTCGAAGTCTCTCGGCAATTTCTTTACCGTGCGCGAGATCTGCGAGAAGTATGATCCTCAGGTTATAAGGTTCTTTATGCTGTCGGGACATTACCGCAGTCCTCTTAATTTTGCGGATACACTACTGGAGGCTGCAAATTCCGGACTTACCAGGATCAGAAATGCGGCTCAGGATCTCAGGGACCGGGGCGCCGGTGCAGAGGGCGCTGAGATGAGCGAAGAGACTGAGAAGGCTCTTCAGGAGTTTACGGACCGCTTTGATGCTGCAATGGATGATGACCTTAATACTGCGGATGCCATTTCCGTTATGTTTGAGATCGTCAAATATGCAAATCAGAACAGGGATACCATGGAGCCTGCTGATGCGGCAGGTATCCTTGCAGCACTTACAACGCTGGGAGATGTTCTGGGACTGATCGTGGTCGTAGATGATGACGAAATTCTCGATGACGAGATCGAAGCCCTGATCGAGGAAAGAAACCGGGCCCGTAAGGAAAAGAACTTCGCAAGGGCTGACGAGATACGCAGCATGCTGGAGCAGAAGGGAATACTGCTGAAGGATACCAGGGAAGGTGTAAAATGGCAGAGGGTATAGATAAAGAGGTAAGAGCTTCGTCTTATTCCCCTCTTGCGCTGGCTTTTCTGGGCGACAGCGTGCTTGATCTTCATGTTAAGAAGCACTATGTTCTGAAGGCAAATATGCAGTCGCAGAAGTACCACAGCCTTGTGACCAGGGTTGTTTCAGCCGTAAATCAGGCTGCATTTATGGACCATATTGAAGCTGAGCTCTCCGAGGAAGAAAAAGATATCTATCACAGGGGGAGAAATGCATCTGTCCATACCAGAGCTAAAAATGCGACGATGGCGGAGTATAAAAAGGCAACCGGAATGGAAGCCCTGACAGGTTATCTGTATCTTTCCGGAAGAGAAGAGCGTATAGAAGAGCTGGTAAGAGAACTGCTCAGGTTTACGGAAGCTGATGATTGAACAGGTATAAATATCTCGGAGTATGAGTATGGAAAACAATGAAAAGACACCATCTGAAGAAAGAGGTCTGATCGAAGGCAGAAACGCAGTTCAGGAAGCGCTCCGTGCCGGAAAGGTCCCGGAGAAGCTTTATGTCCAGGAGGGGCTCAGGGATCCGGCCATCGGAGCGATCATTTCCTCGTCAAAGAAGAAGGACGCGGTCATCAGCTATGTAAAAAAGCAGCTGCTGGATCAGATGTCGGAAACCGGAAAGCACCAGGGAGTTATCCTGCAGTGCGCGGCGTATAACTATTCGGAGCTGGAGGATATTTTCAGCCTGGCTGAAAAAAAGGGCGAAAAGCCTTTTATCATCCTGCTGGATGAGATAGAGGATCCTCACAATCTGGGAGCAATAATAAGAACGGCCAATATCTGCGGCGCCCATGGCGTGATCATTTCCAGACATCATGCGGCGGGGCTGACATCCACGGTGGTGAAGGCTTCTGCAGGAGCCATAAACTATACTCCGGTGGTTAAGGTTACAAATATCGGAAAGACCATAGATGAGCTTAAAAAGAGGGGGCTTTGGTTTGCCTGTGCGGATATGGACGGCGAGGTCATGTACCGTACCGACCTTACAGGGCCCATAGGTCTTGTTATCGGTAATGAAGGAAAAGGCGTATCGAGACTTGTCCGTGAAAAATGTGATTACATCGTATCCATACCCATGAGGGGAGAGATAGAGTCTTTAAATGCATCCGTTGCAGCGGGAGTGCTTGCATATGAGATACTGCGGCAGCGGGAAGGGAGATGACCTATGTCCGTGCTCTCGGATGAAGAACTGGTCCTGCAATGCAGGGATGGTAATACTGAAGCGGAGGAGATGCTGCTGAAGCGTTATACCGTAGTTGTAAAACGTGAGGTGAGATATCTTTTTCTTGTGGGAGCTGAGACTGAAGATCTGATGCAGGAAGCCATGATCGGTCTTGTAAAGGCAATACGGGAGTATGATGCCGGGAACGGTGTTACATTTCATACTTATGCCACGAGCTGCATAAGAAACCAGATCAGATCAGCCATAAGATCCGCAAACAGAATGAAGCATCAGCCGCTGAATGAGTATATGTCGATATATCCGGATGCTGACGGGGGAGAAGAAGAGGCGATAATGATCTCCGATGATTCGGCCGATCCTGAAAAGAGGGTACTTGAACAGGAAGGTCTTAGAGAACTGGAGGATAAGATATCGAAGCTTCTCAGTCCCATGGAGCAGACGGTGGCCGGGCTTTATCTCAGGGGTATGAGTCACAGTGAGATCGCCGGCGCTCTGGGTAAACCCGAAAGGTCTGTGAATAATGCTCTGACCAGAGCCAGGAATAAGCTGAAAAAGAGTATGGAATGAAAAAAAGCCGCGATGCACGCGGCTTTCTTTAAGGATCAGCCGTCAACCGGGATCGAACCGGAGACCTCAGCACTACCAATGCTGCGCTCTACCTACTGAGCTATGACGGCAAAAATCACAAAAGCTATAATAATAAAAAATGGTACATTTGTCAACAGAAAGATGAAAAAAATCTTCAATCCTTAAATATAGTATGGTATAATAAGCTATTATGTGTATTCTGCTGACGGGATGTCTGTCCAACGGAGACACCCAAGTAACTGTTCAAGAGGTAAGACAGATATGAAGATCAAGAATGGTTTTTCAAAATATATTAGTCTTTTGCTGATATTACTGGTTCTGGCTGCAGGGATCACACTGCCGTCATTTCCGGTGTATGCGGATGAGGATGATGTATCCGTAATAATGATGGTGAGCGAGGATACGATCCGTATCGAGGGAACGGAGACCATCACCGTTTCGATCAAGAGTAAAAAGCCTTTCTCAACGAAGCTTTATCTGAATTTCTCCGATGAATATTTTGATTATATAGACGGTGATTTCACCCTGGACGGAAGACTGCTTTCCATCGAGCTGCGTGGCGACTATCATTATATCTCCGGACGTTTCAGGGCAAAGAAGGCCGGTTCAGCGCGCTTTTATACCAGCTGCGGAAATGTGCTGGATGAGAATGGATTACAGCTGTCCATAGCTCACGCCGGCGCATGGATCGATATCCTTGATGAGAACGGTACAACGGAAAAGAAAACCGATGAAGAGACCGATGATCCCGAAAACACTGAGGAAGAACCCGGCGTTACCGAATCGAATGTTACCGAGGAGGAGCCGGAGGGAGATCCGGTGGCGGAGATAGGCGGCAAGTCATACAGCTTTATCACCCTTGATGACGGATATGTACCCGAGGGCTGTAAAGAGGGTACTGCAAAATATAAAGGCTGGACGGTACCTGCATATGTATCACCGAATAAGATCATAAAGCTTGTAGCTCTTCAGGATGAGGATGAGAATATGTATCTTTCCATCCTGGATGAAGGATCGAACAAGCTGTCCGCATATGATCCTGTGCTTCCGGGAACGGCGCGCTTCCTGATCAAGGATAAGCCCAAGAATGTACAGCTTCCCGATGGCTTCAAAGAAGATAGCTTTGATTTCGGAAAGGGAGCGGTAAAAGTATACAAGAATGAAGATCTCCCGGATGTGCTGCTTGTATATGCCATCAATCTTGACGGATCCGAGGGCTTCTATTTTTATGATACGGTTGAAAAGACCTTTATAAGGTATATGGAGCCGCAGCAGAAGGAAGAACCGGTCACAGAGGAACCCGCCACCGCGGTTCCTGCAGCATCGGCAGATTCCAAGACCAAGGATGAAGGCTTTTTTAACAGGGATAATATGATCATAATCTCGATCACCCTTGCGTCCCTGTTCCTGATCATGAGCATACTCGCCATTGTATTTATGACAAAGAGTTCAAAGCGTCAGGGTACAATCGAGGATCTTGAGGACCGCCTGTACCGTATGGGCAAAAAGCAGAAAAACTACCGCTATGCGGAGGATGATTATGCTGAACCGGCACCTCAGGATGAGGAATACTACGATGACGATTATGATGACGATGAGTATTTCCCTGAGGGTGAAGGCTATGAGGAAGAGCCTGCGCCCCTTGCAGATCCGGTAACCGGAGAGACCATAGAGATAGTCATGGTCGACGCAGAGGATAATAACAAATCCGTTCCGGTTCCGCCGGCAGTGGATAAAAAGATCGACAGGGTTGAGGAAGCGATGAAACACCGCCCTCATGGCATCGATTCCGCATTTGATGTTGTGGATGAAGGCAGTGAGGAAGAAGAGGCTGCTCCGGCTGCAAGACCGGCAAGGCCTGCGCCGAGACCATTACGACCCGAATACAGACCTGACAGCGGTCGGTATGAAGATACAAAGAAGAATGCAGCTGCACCGGAACAACGTGCAGTTAAGAACAAAAAGCCTCAGAAGGTGGCGCTCCCCTTTGATGATGAAGAGGATGAGGGCTGACGTTCAGGGCAAAACTAATTATTCAGGAGGCAGCGATAATGGCTGAAGAAGTGACATCCAGACATTTTATAGAGCAGATCATTGACCGTGATCTGGAGGAGGGAACCTATACTGAAATAGTAACAAGATTTCCGCCGGAACCCAACGGTTATCTGCATATCGGACATGCAAAATCTATACTGCTCAATTACGGAATGGCTGAAGAATACGGCGGAAAGTTCAATCTCCGTTTTGATGATACCAATCCCACCAAGGAGAAGGAGGAGTTTGTTCAGTCGATCGTTGAAGATGTAAAGTGGCTGGGTGCGGATTTCCGCGGCGAGATCCTTTATGCCTCCAATTACTTTGAGCAGATGTATGAATGTGCGGTTAAGCTGATAAAGAAGGGCAAGGCTTATGTATGCGAACTGACGCCCGAGGAGATCAAAGAGTACCGCGGAACTCTTACGGAGCCCGGAAAGGACAGCCCCTACAGAAACCGTTCAGTGGAAGAGAACCTTCAGCTCTTTGAGGCCATGAAGAACGGCGAATTCCCTGATGGTTCAAAGGTGCTCAGGGCAAAGATAGATATGGCGTCACCGAACATCAATATGCGTGACCCCATTATTTACAGGATTGCAAGGATGACCCATCACAATACGGGTGATAAATGGTGCATCTATCCGATGTACGATTTTGCACATCCCATTGAGGATGCCATCGAGGGTGTGACACATTCCCTGTGTACACTGGAATTCGAGGACCATCGTCCGCTTTACAACTGGGTCGTTGAGGAGGCTGAATTCCCTCATCCACCGAAGCAGATCGAGTTCGCAAAGCTTTATCTTACAAATGTTGTGACCGGCAAACGTTATATCAAGAAGCTGGTTGAGGACGGAGTGGTTGACGGCTGGGATGATCCCAGGCTTGTTACCCTTGCAGCCCTGAGGCGTCGGGGCTTCACGCCGGAATCACTTAAAATGTTCATGAAGCTGGTGGGTATATCAAAGGCTCAGAGCTCGGTGGATTATCCTATGCTGGAGTACTGCATCCGCGAGGATCTTAAGCCGAAGGCCGACCGCCTGATGGGTGTTTTGGATCCCGTAAAGCTTGTGATAGATAATTATCCGGAAGATATGACAGAAGAATTTGAGATCGAGAACAATCCCGATGCGGAAAGCATCGGAAAGGATGCAGGTAAGAGAAAGGTCAGCTTCTCACGTGAGCTCTATGTGGAGAGAGATGACTTCATGGAGGAGCCTCCGAAGAAGTATTTCAGACTTTTCCCCGGCAACGAGGTACGTCTCAAGGGAGCTTATTTCGTAAGATGTACAGGCTGCGAGAAGGATGCAGACGGCAAAGTGACGGTCATCCACTGCACCTATGATCCTGAGACAAAGTCCGGTACAGGCTATGAGGAAAGACCGGATGCAAGAAAGGTAAAGGGCACCATCCACTGGGTAAATGCCGCTGATGCGGTAACTGCAGAGGTACGCCTTTATGAAAATCTCATCGATGAGGAGAAGGGTAAGCTGAATGATGACGGTACCCTGAACTTTAATCCCAATTCACTCACGGTGCTTAAGGATGCAAAGCTGGAAGCATGTATGGCCGGAGCAAAGCCCGGTTACAGTGTACAGCTGATAAGAAACGGATACTTTACGGTTGATACAAAGGACACAACAGAGGATCATCTTGTACTGAACCGTATCGTAGGCCTTAAGAGCTCATACAAGCCGGCGTAACATTTCAGGAAATTCCTGAACCCGGTCAAAGATAACCTGATGTCATCCTGAGGATAACCGAAGGATCACCCGAAAGAATGGAATATTATTAATAAGACATTTATGAATAACATGACTAATGACAACAGAATAGAAGAATTAAAGTATCCATTTTCAGAAACCATAGAACTCAAAGGCCGGGATCTGGAGGATGAGATCGAGACACGCAGTCTTTATATTCTACTCTCCAAGACAAAAACCCTTCCTTCAAGATTCATCAATTTTCTGAATCCCATGCCCTATGTGCATGCATCCATCGCATTTGATGAGAATCTGGATGAAATGTACAGCTTTGCAAGAAAGCGGGTGCATTATCCTTTCTACTGCGGGCTTATCGATGAGGATATTGATAAGGGGATCTTTGCGAGAAAGAAGGGAACTGAGTGTCTGGTCCTGAGGCTTCCGGTAACCGAGGAGGAGTATGGCAGGGTTCATGAATCCGTGGAAAGCTTCAAGGCTAACAGGAAGAAGTACGGCTATAACTATATCGGAGTTCTTGCCTGCAAGTTCCATCGTTCCATAGAGCGTAAGTATGACTATTTCTGTACCCAGTTCGTGGACAAGGTGCTGCAGATGAGCGGTATTAATCTTTTCGGGAAGAAACCGGGACAGGTTACACCTGAGGACTACAGGACCAGCGACAAGCTGGAGCACATGTACGAAGGCCTGCTTACTAATTACAGAAGCTGGCTGGACAGCCTTACGCTTACTCCTGAGGAGAAGAGCATCAGACGTATGGAGAGGCAGGAGATCAGGGATCACAGAAAGCTGCAGAGAGAGCAGCAGAAGGAGCTCAGAAGTCTTCAGAGAGACCAGCAGAGAGAACTCCGCGAACAGCAGAAGGATCTTCAGAGAGAGCTGCGTGATCATCAGAAGGAGCAGCAGAAGGAGCTGCGTGATCTGCAGAGACAGGCTCAGCTGGATCTCATGGAAGAGCAGGAAAGAGAGATGCGGGAGAAGCAGGATGCCATCGGCATGAAGCAGCATGAGAGAATGCATGAGCAGAGCCGAACTGAGGTTTTGAGCTCGTAGATGAAAAGGAGAGGAAATAACCTCTCCTTTTTATTACGCCGGCATCTTTTTGCAAAAAAGGACTTGATTTTTTCTGAAAATAGGGTACAATGTATCATGTGTTAGCACTCAGAGGAAATGAGTGCTAAAAAATCAGAAGGAGGATCAGTAGAGATGAATGTAAAACCTTTAGGCGACAGAGTTGTCCTTAAGCAGGCAGAGGTGGAAGAGACCACACAGTCCGGTATCATTCTTACCGGTAATTCTAAGGAAAAGCCCCAGTATTCCGAGGTTGTGGCAGTAGGCCCCGGCAAGGTGGAGGATGGCAAGACTATCCCCATGACTGTTGAAGTAGGTCAGAAGGTTATCTATTCCCAGTATTCCGGAACAGATGTAACACTTGGTGATGACAAGTATACCATCGTTCGTCAGGATGATATTCTTGCGGTAGTTGAATAAGAATAAGATGATATGTCTTTCCGAACCGGTGTTGACCATCGGCGAAGAAGCTTATGACTCAGTAAATTAAAAGGAGACGATATAAAATGGCAAAGGAAATAAAGTACGGTGCTGAAGCAAGAAAGGCACTTGAAAATGGTGTAAACCAGCTTGCAGATACAGTTCGTGTAACCCTCGGACCCAAAGGAAGAAATGTTGTCCTTGACAAGTCCTATGGCGCTCCCCTTATCACAAACGATGGTGTTACCATTGCTAAGGAGATTTCTCTTGAGGATGCATTTGAGAACATGGGCGCTCAGGTAGTTAAGGAAGTTGCTACCAAGACCAACGACGTTGCAGGTGATGGTACAACCACAGCAACTGTTCTTGCTCAGGCAATGATCAATGAAGGCATGAAGAACCTGGCTGCAGGCGCTAACCCCATCGTTCTTCGTAAGGGTATGAAGAAGGCAAGCGCAGTAGCTGTTCAGGCTATCTCCGACATGAGCCAGCAGATCAGCGGCAAGGAACAGATCGCAAAGGTTGCAGCAATCTCCGCAGGTGATGATGAGGTTGGTGAGCTTGTTGCCGACGCTATGGAGAAGGTTTCCAAGGACGGCGTTATCACAGTTGAGGAGTCCAAGACCATGAAGACCGAGCTGGACCTTGTTGAAGGTATGCAGTTCGACCGCGGCTATGTATCTGCTTACATGTC
>ONWK01000409.1 GCA_900321505.1 uncultured Eubacteriales bacterium | reverse complement strand
TTATGGCATTGCTCTGGATCACCACAAGGCTGACAGCGACAGCCACGCATGTGCGGAAATACTGCTCAGGTATTTCAAAGATGGGGTGGATGAGCGCAGCATTATCAGAACATATAGGTTCCGGGACGCCTGATGGCATTTCGGAACCTATACAAATTAAGCTAAAAAAAAGAACTTGTGTTCAAAAAAATCAGGGCCCAAATTCCGGGTCCTGATTTTTCTGTATATTCTTAACTGTTCAAATTCTGCCGAAGATCATGAAATCTTTGGATATTCGATTCATGTATTAGTTGAACTTACTGTTTTTTCAGATATACCAGGTTAGCATCCGCCAGTTTCTTATAAGAGGTGATGATGCAAACTGACTTGGAAAGGTAGCTTACTTCGCGGGAGTCCTTGTTTCTTTCATTCAGCTTGAAGCCGTAGAAGTAATATGTATGGTCACAGCCTATGTTCATGGATACGCTTCGGATATTCCCTACGTCAATCATAAGGTAATCGTTGGAATCCAGTCCGTCATAACCTATATACTGCAGGAACTCACGGAAGGTCTTGTTCGGATAGTAGGTCTTTACATATTTAACGATATACTCCATCTGAGCTTTGCTGAGAGCGCTTCCGCCAACGACATTTTTAAGGCGATCTTTATTGTTCTTCAGATTAACACGGCCGATCTTTGCCGTTAAATTGATATCCTTCTGTGCGCCGCCGGATCGGTCATAGAACATATACGGACTGTAAGATCTGTACTTTTTAAGTGCCTCATTTACACTGATGACCTGATTCAGAATGTTTTCAATCTTCTTCTCACAATACGCCGCATCGCATTTGGAGGATTCTGTATTAAGGCGCATCAGATGATTTTTCTCTGCCAGGAGGCAGTTGATCAGCTGAGTGGTACCTTCCATGTAGATCGCAACTGCGTTCTTTACGAAATTGTCGGTCTTATCCAGGGCTTCTTTTCCGAATAATACGGACTTGGAATAATGTGCTATCATCGCGTCGTAGATGCTCTTATTCCCGGAGGAAAGCTTCCGGTTTGCGCTGAGATAATCACCGAGGATTGTAAAGGCAGAAATCACATTGTCATGCCTGATCCAGTCATTTCTTGTTCCGATCAGTCCTGCCAGTTTTGCGTCCTTCACAGACTGATCCATATCCTTATATCCGGAGATCTGGGATATCTGTGCGCTCATTTCTCTATATGCTCTGTCGAATTCATTGTAAGCTTCAACATAATTGTTCATATCCGTTACGGAAGACATGGCAGCGATCATTTCCTGCTTTGCGGTTTCGATCTGTCCCTTGATCTCTACCATCTGTGCGGATACCGTATCAAGCGTAACTTCAGGATGCTCATTGTTGTAGATAGCCTTGAGGATTGTCAGCAACGGAGTTGCCACATACTCAACACCGGGATAGGACTTGCTGATAGCTCCTGCAGCTTGTTCAACTGCCGAAAGGAGTTTCTTCATCTTAGCTGCGTCATCAAAGAGAAATGTATTCTTCTTTGCAGAATCTGCGTTTTCTTTATTATTCTTATCTTCTGCTGCTACAACATTATTGGATTCTCCGGAAGCTGCTAATACGGGAGCAGCGAAGGGGGTTGCAAGTGTCATAAAAACGGCCAGGGATGCGATTCCGAATCTGGTTCCCTTACTGCTGATGGTCTTTTTCATAATCGTTTCCTCCTTCGTTATTTTATTCTTTTTGTGATTTTATTGTATCATACACTGTGTCACACTACTGTCACATGAACTATGATATGGGGACAGGTCCATTGTCACGTGCCCCTCTGAAGATTTACACTTCAGTGAGTGACGTGACAATGGACCTGTCCCCTTGTCACCTACAGTTCATCCAGTGTTATTACCTTATCGCTGTTATATAGCTTCTTCAGATTATCCGGGTCGTTTTCTTTGAGCCAGTCCGTATGCCATATCATGAACCACGCCCAGAGATCCCCTTCTCTTTCAAATGTTTCTATGTCGGGTATGTTGCCGCACTCGTGAAATGCCAGCGGTTTTCCGGTGGCCATGGCTGTAAGCTTCAGCCAGGCCTTCTTATTCGTGGAGCCGTTGTAGGTATCAGAGCCGATGATATCGCAGTATTCATCTCCGGGATACCAGCCGTTGCGAACATCATCTGCATAACCGAGTACCCAGATCAGATTGTTCAGACCCTTCTCATTCGTGAAATAGTCATACATCATCTGCCAGAGCTTTATGAAATTCTTGCTTCCGCCCTTGCCCCACCAGAACCAGCATCCGTCGAATTCGTGAAATGGTCTCCACAGCACGGCTATTCCTGCATCCTGAAGCTCCTTCAGCGCCTTCGCGGCCTTATCCCAGTTTGCCATCAGGCCTTTATACTCCTCTGTTCCCGGCGTAAACAGCTTATCGAAATCCGGATCATCATCAAGGCTTTCCTGATATCCCTTTCCGTATACCCCGGTATGCCAGCAGATGGTTACGAGTCCTCCCTTTCCATGCCATTCCTTTGCACGGGTTACAACACCGTCAAAATCATCATTCATGAAATCCAGGCCGCGCATGGCAGGAAGCTTACCGGTGGTTTCGAGGATATAGTCCATTTCATATTCCGGCGAATCCATCCAGGTGGATTCCTGCTGACAGGATATCATCCTCTTACCCATGTTATCGCATATGTATTCATACAGCTTCACAGCCTCTGCTGTGGCGTTGGGATTGGAAAGCTTATTTATTACCGGTTCCTGCTTATCGGAATGATCCTCGGTACAGCCGCAAAGCATTACCGCGAAAATGGTCAGCAGGAGCAGTATTATTCTTTTCTTCATCTTTTTTCCTCATCCCAGTTTGGGGTCGTAAACTGCTCTCTCGCCGCCGACATACTTGGGTCTGTGGCGGGCAGCAAGGATTATGGCCTCGCCTATTCTCTTATTCTCCAGTCTGAGGGGCACAACCACCGGATGTATGTGCATTCCTATCATTACTCCGCCGATGTCCATTCCTGCATCTGCCTTCTGCTCCACGCTTTCCACAACAACCGGATCCTTCAGGCTCTTGTAATGCTTTACTGCAAATGCACCTCCTGCATGAGGCATGGGGATCACATTTACCTGCTCCAGGCCGAACTTCTCCATGGCTGCACGTTCCATAACCACTGCACGGTTAAGATGCTCACAGCACTGAACCGCCATGAATACATTTCTCTCCGCAAGCCTGCTGCTTATCACCTGATATACCGCATCCACTGCG
>ONWK01000410.1 GCA_900321505.1 uncultured Eubacteriales bacterium | reverse complement strand
ATTCGGTATAGCTTATCTGTTTATCTCACATGACATAAATGTTATTTACCGTGTCAGCGACAGGATAATGGTGATGAAGGACGGAAGGATCCTCGAATCGGGCGATAAGGAAGAAGTGTTCAACCATCCCCGCGAAGATTATACCCGTGAGCTCCTGGCAGAATCCTAGACATCCCGCAGCAGGGCGCACCGGGCGATATACAAATTTCATAGTGTACAACCCGCTTTAAATATGGTATAGTCCTTATAATTATAAACTGTGTTTATTCTATGGGAGATACCTATGTACAGAGTAATGACGGAAGCAGAGATGGTCGAAGCCTTTGATACGGCCATCAGCGAAGATCAGTTTTATGTCTGCTATCAGCCGCAGATGAATCATATATCCGGAAGCATAGTGGGTGCGGAGGCGCTTTTGCGCTGGAAGCATCCGGAATTTGGCGTGCAGTTTCCATCGGATTTTATTCCGGTTCTTGAAAAAAACGACCTTATCTATAAAGCGGATCAGTTTGTCTTTGAGAAGGTATGTCTGCTTATAAAAACATGCCTGGATAAAGGATTAACACCGGTTCCGGTTTCGGTCAATATGTCGCGCTACGATATAGTGGGGCATGACTATGTCGAAGATATTGAAAAGACCAGAAAGCGGATCGGGATCCCCGTCAAGTACCTGAGGATCGAGATAACCGAGTCATCCGCTATAGGCGGAAGTGATCTGGTCTCATCCGTGCTTGACAGGCTGCACACATACGGATATATCGTCGAAATGGACGACTTCGGAAGTGGATATTCTTCCCTCAATATATTAAAAAAGCTTGATGTGGATGTGATCAAGCTTGATATGAGTTTCCTCAGCGAAAATACCGGAGGAAGAGGCGGAGTCATAATCAGCTCGATGGTACGAATGACGAAGTGGCTTAACACTCCCGTTATAGCAGAGGGCGTTGAGACCATAGAACAGGCCGATTACATGCAGAGCCTCGGATGTAATTATATTCAGGGTTATCTCTATTCCAAGCCCCTTCCGGAAAATGAATACCTGCAGCTTCTCGAAAAGCTTGAAACAGAGCCCATAAAGCCCGCTTCAAAGCTTGTAAAGGGAATGGGAGTGGGAAGATTCTGGGATCCGGATTCTTTTGAAACCCTTGTGTTTAATGATTTTGTCGGAGCCGCTGCGATCTTTTCCTACGAGGAAGATACCGGAAAGGCTGAGCTCCTTCGCGTGAATAAAAAATATCTCGAGGAGATCGGGATGAACGTGAGCGAGCAGGAGATACTCGCTACCGATCCGTGGGAAAGTTTCTCGGAAGCAGACAGACAAGCCTTTGAAGCAACCATTAAGAAGGCTATCGAAAGTGGGGAGGAAGAGACAAACGAGCATTGGCGCGTGATCCATTCCAAGTGCTGCGGTGATGATCGCATATGTATAAGAGCCCACGTGAGATTCTTAGGAAGAACGGGAAGACAGGATATCATTTATTCCCGTATAAGGAATATCACTGCCGAAAGGCTGGCTTATCAGGAGATAGTGGACAGTGAGAGAAAATTCCGTGCAGCCAGCGAGCAGGCCAATATGTATGCATGGGAGTATGATATAGCCACGAAGGAGATGCATCCCTGCTTCAGATGTATGAGGGATCTTGGACTGCCTGTGGTGGTCAGGAATTACCCTGAGCCCGCAATAGAGATGGGAATATTCCCGCCTGATTACGCCGATATGTACAGAGACTGGCATAAGCAGCTTGAAGAGGGCGTGCCTTCACTTGAGGCAGTTATCCCCCTCACTGTGGGAAGAGTACCCTTTATAGTGAGATACACCAACGAGTTTGACGAAAACGGAAAGCCCGTAAAGGCCTACGGATCGGCGACACTGGTGGTTGATAACAATAAATAAATTATGAATTTCAGTTAAGAATTATCGAAAAACAATAAAAATATATTGACAAAGCATTTTCGAGGTGGTAATGTGTCCTTAGCAAAGGGATGCATTACCGCTTTTTGTGTTTAAGGAGGATTTATAAAATGAAACCCGATCTTTTTTCAAAATGTATAAGAATAGTAATTGTGGGGACCACTCTTATAGGACTGCTTTGCTGCTTTTATCTGATCCCCGAGCTGGGAATGACGTTTAAGTACAAGTATCCGGAGTTTTCCTACTGGGTGCTGCCCTGGAGCATTCTTCTTTACGTATGCGCTGTTCCCTGTTTTGCCGCAATGGTGATCTCGTGGAGGATCGCCGGGAACATTGGAAGAGACAACAGCTTCTGCAGAGAGAATGCAAATCTTTTCAAGGCTTTCTCGATACTTGCCCTTGCGGATTCGGGAGTGTTCGGACTGGGAAGCATTGTTTTCACGCTCCTCGGAATGAATCATCCCGGGCTGCTTCTGATAGACTTTCTGATCATATTTGCAGGACTTGCCGTATTTGTCATAACCGCAGCACTTTCTTATCTGGTCGCTCAGGCAACAGACCTCAAGGAAGACAGCGATCTGACGATTTAAAGGGGGTGCGGATATGAAAATAATAGTAAATGTGGATGTAATGATGGCAAAGCGGAAGATCTCTTCCAATGAGCTTGCCGACAGAATAGGTGTCACCCCGGCCAATCTTTCCGTGCTGAAGACAGGAAAGGCAAAAGCCATAAGGTTTTCTACTCTGATGGCCCTGTGCCATGAGCTTAGGTGCCAGCCCGGAGACATACTGGAATTTCAGGATGACTAAGGAACGGAAAAAAACTTTTATACAAGATAAATCTTTATGACGTAAGAAAAATGCAGCAAGATCAGTACTGCAGAATATGGCAGCAGAATAAATAAAAACTGTCGTAAAAAAGGAGACAAGATGGATCAACAGAATGACAATCAAAGTATAATAGCTGACAACACCAATAAGCCTGATATGCAGTGGGCCGTACAGCAGCCAGCACCTCAGCCTGCGACTCAGCCTCAGTACGTACCGGTTCAACCGGCACCTCAGCCCCAGTATTCACCGGTTCAGCCTGCTGCGCCTCAGGGATATGTGCCTGTTCAGCCGGTACCTCAGCCTGCATCTCAACCCGCGCCTCAACAGTTTATGACAAATGTTATGGAGAAGATTCTATCCATACT
>ONWK01000411.1 GCA_900321505.1 uncultured Eubacteriales bacterium | reverse complement strand
CATTGAGTGCCCGGCTGCGGCTGAGGAGATCAATGCAGGGGATGTGGTTTCGATCAATTTTGATAACGGCGAGATCACGGATGAGACCACGGGAAAGACCTATCAGGGTCAGGCTTTCCCTCCGTTCATGCAGAATATCATTACAAGCGGCGGACTGATCAATTCAATTAACGCTAAGGAAGAGTAATATGCCTGTCATTCTGAAAGGAGTTCAGGATACGCTGATCGGATAAGCGGATATTTCAATTGCTGAGCTTCACCAGGATGACGGATAAAAAGGAGGAATCAAAAATATGAACTATAACATCGGCGTCATCAAGGGCGACGGCATCGGGCCGGAGATCGTTACGGAGGCACAGAAGGTGCTGGATGCCATTGGTGAAAAGTACGGACATACATTTTACTATGAGGAGATCCTTATGGGAGGCTGCTCCATAGATGCCACCGGCGAACCCCTTACAGATGAGGCGGTTGCGGTTGCTAAGACCAAGGATGCCATCCTTCAGGGCTCCATCGGCGGAAATACACAGACCTCACCATGGTATAAGCTTCCTCCGAATAAGCGCCCGGAAGCGGGACTTCTGAAGATCCGTAAGGAACTGGGGCTTTTCGCAAACCTTCGCCCCGCATATCTTTATCCTGAGCTGAAGGAGGCCTGCCCCTTAAAGGAAAGTGTTGCGGCAAAGGGTTTTGATATGATGATCATGCGTGAGCTCACCGGCGGTCTTTATTTCGGAGAGCGTTACACGAAGGAGATCGATGGAAAAATGACTGCTGTGGACACGCTGCTCTATACAGAGGATGAGATCCGCAGGATAGCAATAAAGGGCTTTGACATAGCACGCAAGCGCCGCAGCAAGGTTACTCTTGTGGATAAGGCAAATGTTCTGGATTCCTCCCGTCTGTGGAGAAAGATCACGGAGGAGGTCGCAAAGGATTATCCCGATGTTACCTTTGAGACCATGCTTGTGGATAATGCAGCCATGCAGCTGGTAAAGGATCCCGCACAGTTTGATGTAATGCTGACAGAGAATATGTTCGGAGACATTCTTTCGGATGAGGCTTCCATGATCACCGGATCCATAGGGATGCTTCCCTCCGCATCACTGAATGAGACTAAATTCGGTCTCTATGAGCCTTCGGGCGGATCGGCACCGGACATCGCAGGACAGAATATCGCAAATCCCATCGCAACCATTCTTTCAGCAGCCATGATGCTGAGATACAGCTTCGATCTTGATGAGGAAGCGGATGCGATCGAAAATGCGGTTAAGCAGGTTCTTGAAGACGGATACCGCACCATCGATATCGCAAAGCAGGGTGAGCCACAGGTGAAGACAAATGAGATGGGTACGCTGATCGCAGAGAGAATATAGAATTTACGCAGCACCCAACGGAAAATAAAAAATCACAGATGGAAAGCTTGCTTTCCAGACTGGTTTTTGTGTTTTCTCATGGGCGGCCGGAGTCACAGGGTGCTGAAAGTTACCAGTTATAGATAAAAAGAAGGGAGTACAACTATGAAAAGTGATAACATGAAATGCGGGCTTCAGCAGGCCCCCGCACGTTCACTGCTGAATGCACTGGGTTACACAAAGGAAGAGATAAAGAAACCCATGGTGGGTATTGTATGCTCATACAATGAGATCGTTCCCGGCCATATGAATCTTGACAAGATCGCCGAGGCGGTTAAGCTGGGAGTGGCCGAGGCAGGCGGAACACCTGTTATGTTCCCGGCCATCGCAGTATGCGACGGTATCGCCATGGGACATATCGGTATGAAGTACAGTCTTGTTACGCGTGATCTGATCGCAGATTCCACTGAGGCCATGGCCATAGCGCATCAGTTTGATGCACTGGTAATGATCCCCAACTGTGACAAGAATGTTCCCGGACTTCTTATGGCAGCGGCAAGAGTGAATGTTCCTACCGTATTCGTGTCCGGCGGCCCCATGCTGGCCGGCCATGTACATGGAAGAAAGAGAAGCCTGTCCTCCATGTTTGAGGCTGTCGGCGAATACACTGCCGGCAAGATCAGCGAGGATGATGTTACCGAATTTGAGGAAAATGTATGTCCTACCTGCGGTTCATGTTCAGGTATGTACACGGCCAACTCCATGAACTGTCTCACCGAGGTGCTCGGCATGGGACTTCCCGGAAACGGAACCATTCCCGCAGTATATTCAGAGCGTCTCCGTCTTGCAAAGAAGGCAGGTTATGCTGTAATGGATATGCTTGCAAAGAATATCCGTCCGAGAGACATCATCACAAAGGATGCCATCCTGAATGCGCTTACGGTTGATATGGCCCTGGGCTGCTCAACCAACTCAATGCTTCATCTTCCGGCTATAGCTCATGAGATCGGCTTTGACTTTGACATTTCCTTTGCAAATCCGATAAGTGAGAAGACTCCTAACCTCTGCCATCTTGCTCCGGCAGGTCCGACATATATGGAGGATCTCAACGAAGCAGGCGGTGTATATGCGGTAATTAAGGAACTCTGTGATCTGGGCCTTATAAATGAGAACTGCATGACGGTTACCGGAAAGACCATCGGAGAAGCAGTTAAGAACTCAGTAAACCGTAATCCCGAGGTTATCCGTCCTGTAGATAATCCGTATTCAAAGACCGGCGGCCTGGCTGTACTTAAGGGCAACCTTGCACCGGACGGATCCGTTGTAAAGCGTTCCGCGGTAGTTCCGGAAATGCTGAAGCATGAAGGTCCCGCAAGAGTATTTGACAGCGAAGAGGATGCGATCGCAGCTATTCTCGGCGGAAAGATCTTAGAGGGTGATGTGGTAGTTATCCGTTATGAAGGCCCCAAGGGCGGCCCCGGTATGCGTGAGATGCTGAACCCCACCTCTGCCATCGCAGGTATGGGCCTCGGATCTACAGTAGCGCTTATCACCGACGGACGTTTCTCAGGGGCAAGCCGCGGAGCATCCATAGGACATGTATCTCCCGAGGCAGCTGTCGGCGGCCCCATCGCTCTGGTAGAAGAAGGAGATATGATAGAGATAGATATCAATAATTATTCGATCACACTTAAGGTCAGCGATGAGGAAATGGCTAAGCGTAAGGCTGCATGGTCACCCCGCGAGCCGAAGGTTACCACAGGTTATCTTGCAAGATATGCCTCCATGGTTACCAGCGGAAACAGGGGAGCTATTCTTGAAATCCCGAAAAAAGCGTAAAATCAATGCTTGCCACGAAAAAAGTTTAGTGATATAGTAACTATTCAGCAAATCCTGCGTACAGACAGATTACGCAGGAGCTGAACGGTTATGTACCAATTTGAACAGTCTTACGGAACTGTACATTATTATGGAACGGTTCTGAGATTGCGGGAGGATGATATATGAAACAACTTACAGGTTCAGAAATCGTTATCGAATGCCTTAAGGAACAGGGCGTTGACACGGTATTTGGCTATCCGGGAGGAACCATACTGAATGTTTATGACGAACTCTATAAGCATTCCGATGAGATCCGTCACGTTCTGACAAGCCACGAGCAGGGTGCGGCCCATGCTGCGGACGGCTATGCAAGAGCTACAGGCAAGGTTGGCGTCTGCATGGCTACCAGCGGACCGGGTGCGACAAATCTTGTTACCGGTATCGCAACAGCTTATATGGATTCCGTTCCCCTTGTTGCCATCACCGCAAATGTAGGTGTGGCACTGCTCGGTAAGGACAGCTTCCAGGAGATAGATATTGCCGGCGTGGTAATGCCTATCACCAAGCATAGCTTTATCGTAAAGGATGTCCATACACTTGCCGAAACAATACGCCGTGCATTTTCAATTGCAAAGAGCGGACGTCCGGGACCGGTGCTTGTGGATATCACAAAGGATGTAACGGCCGCAAAGGCAGATTATACACCGAAGAAGCCTGCTGCCATCAAGAAGGTAACGGATACCATCAAAGAAGAGGATATTGAAACGGCAGTTTCCATGATAAAGGCTTCAAAGCGTCCTTTTGTTCTGGTGGGAGGCGGCGCAACCATAGCAGGTGCTTCTGCCGAGCTTAAGGAGTTCGTAGATAAGATAGATGCTCCGGTATGCGATACTCTGATGGGTAAGGGCGCATTTGACGGCACCTCCAGCAGATATACCGGAATGATAGGCATGCATGGTACCAAGGCATCAAACTTCGGCGTTAACAAGGCAGATCTTCTTATCGTTGTCGGCGCCAGATTCTCCGACCGTGTTATCGGTAATGCGGCAAAGTTCGCAAACGGTGCAAAGATACTTCATATCGATATAGATCCGGCAGAGATCAACAAGAATATAATAGTTGATGCTTCTGTTATCGGTGATGCCAAGGAGATCCTGAAGAGGCTGAATGCGGAGCTTACTCCTTCAAAGAAGGCTGCATGGATGAAGGAGATCCGCGCTCTTATTAAGGATTATCCCATGGAATATGATATGGAGCATCTTACAGGCCCTGCAATTATCAGCAGGATCTATAATGCTACAAAAGGCAAGGCTATCATCACCACTGATGTAGGACAGCATCAGATGTGGGCGGCACAGTATTATAACTATGCCAAACCACGTCAGTTCCTTTCCTCCGGCGGACTGGGCACCATGGGCTACGGCCTTGGCGCAGCCATAGGAGCAAAGATAGGACAGCCTTCAAAGACGGTCATCAACATAGCAGGTGACGGCTGCTTCCGTATGAACCTTCAGGAGCTGGCTACCGCATCACGTGAGGATATCCACGTTATTGAGGTGATCATCAATAACCACGTGCTCGGCATGGTTCGTCAGTGGCAGACCCTTTTCTACGGCAAGCGTTATTCAAATACAATGCTGAACGATAAGGTAAGCTTCCAGAAGGTATCCGAAGGACTCGGCGCTACAGCTTATACCGTTACTACGGTGGACGAGTTCGAGAAGGCCCTTTCCGCAGCGCTGAAGGGCAAGGGCCCGCAGGTTATCGACTGCCAGATCGGCATGGATGACAAGGTATGGCCCATGGTTGCACCGGGAGCTCCTATCGAAACCTGCTTCGCAAGCGAAGCCGAGCTTAACAGCAAATAACATCGTATTGTAAAAAGGATTGCTGTATTCAGGATGCAATGTGATCCTGAGCACAGCGGGGAATCCAGAAATGATCAAGTGAATAAAAAATGGAGGACATATAAAAATGGCAAGAGTGTATAATTTTTCCGCAGGACCTTCCGTACTTCCCGAGGTAGTACTGAAGCAGGCAGCAGAAGAGATGATGGATTACAAGGGCAGCGGCATGAGCGTTATGGAAATGAGCCACCGCTCCAAGGTGTATGACAACATCATCAAGGAAGCAGAGCAGGATCTCCGTGATCTTATGGAAATCCCTGACAACTACAAGGTTCTTTTCCTTCAGGGTGGTGCTTCACAGCAGTTCGCAGCAGTTCCCATGAACTTAATGAAGAACGGCGTTGCTGATTACATCATCACAGGACAGTGGGCAAAGAAGGCTTATCAGGAAGGCAAGAAGTACGGCAAGGCTGTAGCAGTTGCATCCTCCGAGGATAAGACATTCTCCTATATCCCCGATTGCTCCGATCTTCCGATCGATGACGATGCAGATTATGTATACATCTGCCATAACAATACTATTTACGGAACCGCTTTCCATGAGCTTCCCAATACAAAGGGCAAGATCCTGGTAGCAGATATGTCCTCCGACATCCTTTCCCAGCCGGTAAATGTATCCGATTACGGTCTCATTTACTTCGGCGTTCAGAAGAACGTGGGACCTGCCGGCGTAGTAGTAGTTATCATCCGTGAGGATCTGATCCGCGATGATCTTCCGGAGTTCGTACCGACCATGCTGAAGTATAAGACACAGGCTGATGCTGAGTCTCTGTACAATACACCTCCGTGCTACGGTATCTATATCTGCGGCCTTGTATTCAAGTGGGTTAAGGATATGGGCGGTCTCAAGGCCATGAAGCAGCATAATGAGAAGAAGGCAAAGATCCTTTATGATTTCCTTGATCAGAGCAAGATGTTCAAGGGTACGGTAGTTAAGAAGGACCGTTCACTCATGAATGTTCCTTTCGTTACCGGAAATGATGAGCTTGATGCCAAGTTCGTTAAGGAAGCAACAGCTGCAGGCTTTG
>ONWK01000413.1 GCA_900321505.1 uncultured Eubacteriales bacterium | reverse complement strand
TTGTGAATAAAATCGGACCGTATGCATTTGAAGGCTGTGAAAATCTTTCCAAAGTAATCCTGTCTGCCGACTTGAAGAGTGTATTATGGAATGCGTTTGAGAATGATGTCAAGCTGGCCGAAGTATCCTTTAATGAAGGGCTGCAGAGTATTGACCAATACGCATTCAATAACTGTGGTTTAACTTCCGTGAGTCTCCCAAATTCGGTTGTCAGCCTTGGAGAATCGGTATTTGCCAATAACAGCAGTTTAGCTTCGATAACACTGTCGGAAAGCTTGAAGGAGATTCCCACATATGCATTTGCCGAATGCGACAACAAAAAGCTCACCAGCCTCACCATTCCAAAAGGCGTGGAGACTATAGGGGAATACGCATTCTACAATGACGTCTATCTGCTGGAATTTACGATCCCGGCAAGTGTGACAGAAATCGGCAATAATGCATTCTCTTACATCCGAAAAACCACTGTTAACGGTGTAAAGGGAAGCTATGCTGAAAACTGGTCAACAGTAAAATGGAAGGCGTTCAATGATATCACCAAACCAATAGAAGAGATTCATCTGGCCAACGGTAAAGATGAACTTGTTATGGCATGGAGATATAACATGATGCCAAGATTCACAATGTCACCGGCAGATACCACGGACTTTATCGTGAAACTGGAATCCGCGGATGAGAATGTCGTCAGCGTCAAAGATGGGATGATTCTTTCCTACAGCGGATCTGGAGAGACTACGGTCACGGCAACTACTTATGGTAATCAAACATATACGTTCACCGTTCGGGGAGAAGGATTTGCAGGCTTTGAAATAGGTGAAGTACCTGCAAAACAGAAACTGTCCAAGAAAGATGAAAAAGATGTTTCGGGTCTTGTGATCAATACAGTGTTTCAGAACGGAGAGCGGGAACAATGGTATGATTATGATCTGGTCGGGTATACGACCGATGTGAAAGGCGAGCATACTGTTACTGTTCAGACGAAAGATGATTTACAATTACCGCTGGCGGAGTTCAGTATTTACGTTGATACGGATATTTCAGGAACAATAGGAAAAAACGATGAGGTAACTTGGGTCGATAAGGAAGAGGATCCGGAAAGTATTGTGGTTTCCGGACCCATCGGTGTGGAAGACCCGGTTTGGATTGCTTCCTATGACAAGAACGGCAGAATGGTTTCTGCAGATGAGCTCGTTCAAAGTGGAGGATCTTCAGAGGTTAAGACAGAGTCAAAGACAATAAAAATACTCTGGATCGACAAATTGAATCTTCCTAAGTGCAAGAATGCACGAATCCTGAAGTAGGAACCGGTATGCTGAAATGCCAATCCCATCATCGACAGTATTCTGCGGATGGACAAATGTAATGATTTTTCTTATCGTTCTCTAACTGTTGTTGTACATTCATAATAAGATACTAGTTGCAAATCTTAAAAAAGTATAAGATTTGGAAAAAATGATGGGAAATATTGACTTTGTAACTGGATTGATATATATTATGTTTACAACAATATGAGTATTGTAAGTTTTATGCGAGGAGGAAGTTCAATGTACGTAGAGCCGAACATGGAAGTTGTATATTTTGAAGCAGCTGATATCCTGACAACAAGCGATGATTGGAGCACTCCGATCGCATAATTGTAGGTAATAATTGCAGGCTCCTTCTACGGAAAACGGGAAGGAGCCTTTTTTTTATGAAAACCGGTGATTGATAAAGTGAGGATGAGAAAATGAGCAGAATAATAAGCGCGTTCATAGTAATGTCATTGATGATGTTGCTTCTGGCTGGCTGCGGGAAATCGAACGGTCAGAAACAGAATGACGGCGAATCTTACTATGATATTACGAATGGTGAAGTAGTAGAGATTGATGATCCGGATGCATTGCCGGTTGTAATTGGAAATGATACCGAGGCCAAAGAAGCCGGGGATCCCAGCACGGAGAAAGATCTCAGCGATCCGGGCGAACACAAGCCGGGAGAAGACCCCTGGGAGCTTCCGATTTCATGATTGCGGTCTGGAATTAAAATGCACGAAGAGTTTTTGAGGTGGATTTAATGGTTAAGAAAACAATTGTGACCATGCTGATGTTGATGGGAATCTTCAGCTCCATGTCATCGGTATGTGCTGACTCCAAATATACAGATGTAAAATCACCGTCCTGGTACAGCAGTGCAGTTTCCTATGTCGTGGATCAGGGTTATATGGTGGGTGTTACAAAAGATCGGTTTGATCCTATGAGTA
>ONWK01000415.1 GCA_900321505.1 uncultured Eubacteriales bacterium | reverse complement strand
TGTTAGCAGGCTGGAAGGACGAAGGAATCGCTTGGTTTGGACGGTGATGAGATAGTATGAAAAGTGGAGGAACAAGAAGATGAAAACAAAGCTTTTATTACGGATGTTGGCAGGTATTTTGGCAATACTTCTTTCTGTTGAAATAGGGATTGCTCCGCTGACTGGAGTAATGAATGAAGTTCATGCCTCGGGAAATGAGGAGAAAACCATAACCGGGCTCGGAACAGGAGCAATCACGAATCCCGATCCGAATAATCCGGGTAGCTGGTGTTATGTATATTACGGACATGCGAAAAATGGTGAAAACAGAACTGCAGCTAAATACAGAGTTCTTCAGAATGATACCATTGAGTTTTCAAAGGAAGATGAAGATGGCAAAAAGTTAGAACCATACACTCATACTATGTTCCTGGACAGCGACAGTCTGTTTGTAAAAATGACTTTCAATAAAAATGAAGACAGTACAGAATGGAAAACAAGTGATCCGTATAAATGGCTTAACGAAGACGAAGAAGGTTTTTATGAAAATGAGGCGTATCTGACCGATGCCGAGAGAGCTGCTATTACGGAAAGTTACAAAAAGACAGGTAGAAGGAATGATTTCAGGAGTCTTACCGGAGAGAGGGTATTCATTCTTGATCTGTCGGATGTGACCTGTTCTGAATATGGGTATTATTCTGATCAGGCACGCCATGATTGCAGAATGAAGTTTTTTATTACCGAAGGAGTTGTTGAGAGTTGGTGGCTCAGGACTGCGGCTGGGGATTGGGAAAACAAGGTGAATTCAAATGGATATAGTACCGGCTCTGCAGCTGTCAATAGAGAATCCGGAGTCAGTCCTGCCTTTAATCTGGATATTTCCTCTATATTATTTTCCTCACTTGTTTCAGGTGAAGTGGGCAGTACAGGTGCAGCGTATAAGCTGACCATAAAGGATGAGAGTCTCGGAATAATAACTACCGCAGATGTGGATAACGTAGATAATACCGTTACGGTACCTTATCAGACATCAGGAAGCGGTGTTAGCCGTATTTCCGTGCTTCTTACCGATAGGGAATATAAACCGGGAGAAGCCGTTATGTGCGGCTCCAATGAATCTGGTTTTCCTCAAGTTACCTATCTTAAGCTTAATACCGATGAAAGTCTTGAAAATGGAACGGGTTATATTAATTTGCCTGATGAATACGCCGGTCTTAGGTGCGGGGATGATTATCATGCTTATCTGGTCGCTGAAAGATTAAGTGGTAGAGAAGAGACTGATTATGCGAGTGAACCTGTAGAGATCAATATCCCGAATTCCACCGTAGATACATGTGAGCATGAGTTTGAATATGCATTAAGCGGTGATCTCATTATTGCTTCATGTATGAAAGACGGGTGCCGGTATCACGAAAAAGGAATCCGGGTCGGAATGAAACTGCCGGAAGAGCTTACTTATGAAGAAGGAGTGGCAAGAGAGGCATTCGTGACAGGTTATCCGGGTGTAACGATAAAGAACCTGAAAGAAAAGCCGGAAATAATCTATTACCGGTCGACAGGCTATGGAAGCACCGAACAGAATGACACGACCTGTGTTACTCCTGATACCCCGGGTGAATATGTTGCAGTGATGACGTGGGGAGGTCAGACCGTTAAAAAAGCTTTTTCAATCATTGATGTTGAGGAGCAGGGAACAGAGGGGGCAAATATCAGATGGTATCTTTCCAAGGATGGTATTCTGACGATTGCAGGTACCGGAGCAATCAGGGATTACAACGATGTCAAGCTTACACCATGGTATAAAGTCAGAAATAAAATAGTAGGCGTTCGTATTTTAAAAGGGGTAAGCGGCATTGGAAGCAGAGCTTTTAAAGATATGGAAAATATCACAAGCATTATTCTGCCCGAGGGACTGAAAAGCATAGGTGAGTATGCATTCAGATATGCTAAGCCGGAAACAATAAATATACCTAAAAGCCTAAGCCATATCGGAGAAAGCGCTTTTCTGTGCGATACGATAAAAGAAATCACTGTCGAAGATGGAAGTGAGTATTATAAGATTGAAGGTGGAGTATTACTTACCAAAGACGGTAAAGAACTGCTGAAGTACCCCGTAGCAGCAACTGCCACATCATACATGGTGCCTGATACGGTAGAAAATATTGCTTATGGCGCATTTGCAGGCAGTACCCAACTGGCAACTATCGGCTTGCCCCGAGGACTTAAGCGGATTGAAGGTTATGCTTTCTGGGCTTGTGCCATTGATAATATGGATATCCCTGATGGAGTCGAGTATATTGGAGACTGCATATTTGGACATTCAGCTCTGCAGGAGGTTATAATTCCTCGTACTGCT
>ONWK01000416.1 GCA_900321505.1 uncultured Eubacteriales bacterium | reverse complement strand
GCAGCCCGTATCAAGATCATAGGCGGCATGGATATCGCCGAAAAAAGAAAACCTCAGGACGGTCGTATCACAATCATGGTTGACCGCCGCGAGTTCGATGTCCGTGTTTCCTGTCTTCCTACCGTATACGGAGAGAAGATAGTTATGCGACTCACATCCAAGGATGGACTGACCAAGCCTAAATCGGGCCTGGGACTTTCGCCGGAGGAGATCGAGATATTTGACGGCATTCTGTCCAACCCGCACGGTATCATTCTGGTTACCGGGCCTACCGGTTCCGGAAAATCCACAACGCTGTACACATCCCTTAGTGAGCTTAACACCGAGGATGTAAATATAATCACGGTTGAAGACCCTGTCGAGGCGAATATCGACGGTATCAATCAGGTTCAAGTTAATGTCAAGGCGGAAATGACCTTCGCCGCGGCCCTCCGTTCTATCCTGCGTCAGGACCCGGACATTATAATGATAGGAGAGATCCGAGATGGCGAGACTGCACAGATCGCTGTCCAGGCCGCTATTACCGGACACCTTGTTGTATCCACGCTCCATACCAATTCGGCAGCGTCAACCGTTACCCGTGTTATCGATATGGGTATTGAGCCGTATATTATCGGCGATGCGCTTGTGGGCGTTATAGCTCAGCGCCTTGTACGCCGTCTCTGTAATTCCTGTAAGGAACCCCGTCTGGCGGAGGATAACGAGAAGATAGTTCTTGGTATTGAGGATCCGGATGAGGATGTTGTAATCTACGAGCCCATTGGCTGCCCGCTCTGTAATGATACAGGCTATGCAGGACGAATCGGTGTGTATGAGATGATGCCGGTATCACATGATCTGCAGGCAGTAATTTCAAAAGGAGCTACTGCGGATGTGATTGAAAAGCAGGCTCTGTCAGAGGGTATGACTACACTTAAGATGGGAGCTGCAAAGCATGTGCTTAACGGTATCACATCTATAGAAGAGATGAAAAAGATCGTTTACACGACAGGCGAGGAATACTAAAGCTTCTTTTGGCTTCATCTTCCGAATGATCTCATTCTGAGCGAAGCGGAATTTACTGAAAGAAAAAACAACCATCAAATATAAGAAGAAATGGGGGTAACAGAGAATTATGCTTGATATGGACGAACTGCTCAGTCTTGCGATTGACCAGAATGCATCCGATATCCACAGTGCCGTAGGTATACCGCCGAAGTTTCGTATCAGTGGTGCCCTGGTGGATGTCAACGTGCCGCCGCTTACTACAGCGGATGCGGCTGAATCTATCGGCTCGACAATGAATGAAAGGCAGAAGGCCATCCTTAAGGACCGTGGTGAGTGCGACTATGCGTACTCCGTAGGCGATAAGGGACGTTTTCGTGTGAATGTCTTCATGGACCGCGGACGTATGGCAGCTGCATATCGAAAGATCGATACCATCATTCCCCGGCCGGAGATGCTGGGACTTCCGCCGGCAGTGGTTGAACTTTATAAGAAGAAAAGAGGTCTGGTTCTGGTAACCGGTCCTACCGGTTCCGGAAAGTCCACGACCCTTGCCTCCATTATTAATAAGGCGAATGAGAATATTGCGACACATATCATTACGCTGGAGGATCCTATCGAGTACCTGCACCAGCATAAGAAATCCATTGTAAACCAGCGTGAGCTTGGTATGGATACACTTTCCTTTGATAATGCGCTTCGTGCTGCACTCCGTGAGGATCCCGATATAATCCTTGTGGGTGAGATGCGTGATCCGGAAACGATCCAGATCGCCATCACCGCAGCCGAGACCGGACACCTGGTATTCTCCACACTGCATACCATCGGTGCGGCAAGTACCATCGACCGTATCATCGACGTGTTCCCGCCTCATCAGCAGCAGCAGATACGTATTCAGCTGGCGATGGTTATCGAGGGCGTTGTTTCTCAGCAGCTGATCCCCACTATAGGCGGAAACAGCCGGTGTGCGGCTTTTGAGGTCATGCTGGCAACACCGGCTATCAGATCCCAGATCCGTGAAGCAAAGACTCACCAGATCGAGTCCTCCATCCAGACATCCAAGGGACTTGGAATGATGACCATGGATGACGCGCTGACAGATCTTTACAGGAACGGAATGATCTCCAGAGATATGGCTTTGATGTATGCTCAGGATCAGCTGACCATGAAGAAGAATCTCTTCTAGTTTTCATGACGGGGCATCCGGTGAGTGCTTTTTTATCTATGAATAGTTTATGAATCGTTCATAAATTAGTTGCAATTTGTTCAAAATTGTTGTAGTATTTGTACAGGTATATAGAAAAAATGTGAGTTTGGAGGAAGAGGAATGGCAAAATATTCTTTCAAGGTTATTGACTCCGCCGGAAAACAGTCAAAAAAGACTGTAGACGCGAAGTCGGAAGAAGCTGCCAGATCAAAACTGCGTTCCGAGGGCTACAGCGTTGCCGGCGTGGGCAAGGAAGTCGGTGGCGGTAAAGGCAAAAAAGGCGGTAAGGTTACCAACCGCGACCTTTCTGTGTTCTGTAAGCAGTTTGCATCCGTGCTGAGGGCAGGTGTTCCAATGATTTCTGCTTTGGATATGATGTCAGAGCAGATGACTAACAAGGCGCTTAAGGCGGCCTTGAGTGATGCGGCTTCGTATGTACAAAAGGGCGGTACTATGTCACAGGCTCTGGCTCAGAGTCCCAAGGTGTTCCCTTCTACTCTGGTGAACATGGTGGCTGCCGGCGAGACCTCAGGTAAGATGGAGATCGCTTTTGAGCGTATGGCGACTCAGTTTGAGAAGGACGGTGCTATTCAGTCCAAGATCAGAAGCGCCATGGTATATCCTATAGTTATCCTGGTCGTTCTGGTCGGCGTTGTCGGACTCCTGATGGTTATGGTTATTCCTACATTCTCTGAAATGTTCAAGGAGATGGGAACTAAGCTTCCGGCAGCAACACAGGCTCT
>ONWK01000417.1 GCA_900321505.1 uncultured Eubacteriales bacterium | reverse complement strand
TATAGTTACCTTCTCCCCATCCTGCTGGAAGAATACATACGCCATCTACCTCTCTCGGAGGAATTTGACCGATCCGTTGATCCAGATCAAAAAACTCCTTGTATAGATGTGTAAATTCCTTCGGATTTCCATCCTTATCAAACAGTCCATATTGGCTTCCGATCGTGTTCCAGAAATAAGGTGGAGTACGCAATTCACCATAGTCTCCGGATACCCAGAGAGTCATTGCTCTGCAATTATATGCAAAAGCATTCAGTAGCACATTCCGGTGGAACAGCATTTCAGTATGCTGGCTGCAGTTGAAATAACCATTCACGGCATATTCTTCGATGTAGCAGGGTTTTTCACCAAGATCCTCATGGAGAATCTCAGAAGCTATATGATGGAATATTGGTTGAATCGTATTGAAGGGAGGTCCATAATGACAGAGCGATGGGTAAGGATGAGCTGTCATGATATCACACAGTTCGCCGTGATCCTGAGGTTTCCAAACACCTTCTGGATCCATGTAGTCCATCCCTGAAATTACTGGATGATCCGGGTCATGCGCCCGGATTGTATTTGCAATCAGGGCGGAAAAAACATAAGCCTGATCCGCGTTCGCTTCATCGGACATATGTTGGATCTCATTACCAAGGCTCCATCCAGCAATCGCCTTAGCGTTTCTGAAACGCTTGACAAGATATGTGACGAACCGAACAGCCCATTTCATTGCTCGTGGATCGGTAATCGGATCCATCCCTTCCAAAGCAGGAGGAATGAACAAACCGAAGGACATCTGTCCCGTTACCATGTTTACCACGATATTAAGGCCATGTTTTTCAGCCAGATCCAACAACTCCGCCATGTGATCAATCATAACAGGATCGATGCCGGATCGCCCGGCTTCCGTATCCGGAAGTGGTTCCCCATGAATTCTGTATTCGGCGATTGCATGCCTTTTTCCCTTATATAATGCTTCAATAGGCTGAAAGTCACTCCATAGCGGTGGAACCCGTACTAACCGGACACCATATTCAGCAAATCGCCGGAAGTCCTCCTCCACGACATCAGCACGCCAGTTTTTCCACATATCAAGTCCTGCATGTGAGGCCAGATAATTGACACCCAATACCAATCTGCCATTCTGAATGAAATCGTATTTCATTTTTGCTTCCTTTCTTATCGATTCAGCAATGCAAGTGTCTTCTCTACGATAGAATCCTTCGTCAGGCCAAATTTTGTTTTCAAGTATCCAATCGGACCAACATCTCCGAAATGATCGTCTACTGCAACATAATCCATTTTCACTGGACATTCTTTTGCCAGGACGGATGCAACAATGCTATACAACCCACCGATATAGTTGTGGTTTTCTACAGTGATCACAGCACCTGTTCTCCGCGCGAAATGGACGATGGCTTCGCGATCGATCGGTTTGATTGTGAACAGATTGACAACTGCAGCACTGATTCCCTTTTCCTCCAGCGTCTTTGCTGCTTCCAATGCATCAGCTGTCATGAAACCTGTGACCAATAGAGTCACTTCAGTTCCCTCCCGTAGTACCTTTGCTTTTCCGATTTCAAACTCCGTATCCTCACTGTAGATCTGCGGGTAAGCTTTCCGTCCGAAACGGATGTATTTTATGCCTGGCATATCTATACACTGTGGAAGTATTTTTTTCATCATCACATGATCGCATACGTCGATCACTGTCGACCCAGGTATTACGCTATACAATGCCACATCCTCAAACGGCATATGTGTACCGCCGTTAAACTCTGCGGTGACACCCGGATCTGACCCGAGAACAGTTAGAGAATAATGTGCATAAGCTGCTGAGATGAACATTTGATCGAAAGCACGTCGGGAAATGAAAGGGCCGAATGAATGAACAATAGGTCTAAATCCTTCGGCTGCAAGGCCTACGGCGATGCCTACCATGTTTGCTTCAGCAACTCCACAGTCAACAGACTGCTGAGGGTGTTCTCTGCTCCAATTAATCATCCCGAGGCATGACATCAAATCTGCATCCAGATAAAACGCCTTCGGATCCTTCTCACAAATTTGGGGGATGATCTTACTCATTGTTTCTTTGATGGTTACTGTTGCCGGTTTTCCATTATATACAATTTCCATGCTGCATCTCCTATTCTGTCATGCTTGTCTGCATCCTTATTCGTTTTCCCGAAGGAAAACCTCATATTCCTCCTGAAGAGCATTCTGCCATTTTTCCCACTGTTCAAACGGAACGTTTGCCGCATGATTCAGATACGTTTTTTCCAGTTCCGGAACCCCGCAGGCCTTAATAGTATCCAAAACAAATGCATGCGGTCTACCCAACCTGGTCTGTGCCTGTTCAATGGCATCAAAAATAGTTTCTACGTTGTTCCCATTGATTCTTACCGTATCGAACCCGAATGCCCTAAGGCGTTCATCAATGTTTGTAAGCTCGATGATTTCATTCGTATATCCATCAATCTGTTTCTGATTATTATCCACAAACCAATACAGATTATCCAGATGATGTGTAGAGGCGAACATGGCCGCTTCCCAGACCTGACCTTCCTCTGATTCCCCATCTCCAACAATCAAGAATACCCGTTCAGGCGTTCCCTTGATTTTTTTTGCGAAAGCAGTACCGACAGCCACAGATGTTCCCTGTCCGAGAGATCCAGCTGTCATATCTACCCCAGGGGTTTTTAACCGATCGCAATGGCTGGGCAGAATGGTTCCGGGTTTATTGAGTGTCTGCAATGTTTCATAGGGAAAGAAACCCTTCAGGGCCAACACTGAGTAGATAGCTGGGCCAGCATGCCCTTTGGAGCAAATCAACTTATCCCGTTCTTCCCAGTCTGGATGGGATGAGTCAATTCT
>ONWK01000418.1 GCA_900321505.1 uncultured Eubacteriales bacterium | reverse complement strand
TAAAGGGGAGATTTCCTCGAACATCGTAGGGAATGTGTTTGTCCAGATACTTGCGCTTGGGTTTTTCTTCCTGGCATTGGTGGCATTTTTCAATAATTCTGTTACGGGGTTTGTGATTCTTCTCGTAATCGGCTTATTGTGGGAATGGTTGTTCATTCATCTGTTGCTGAAGATTCGAAAACTCAAGGTGCAGAAGGCAGAGGAGGATGCGCATCCGACGGTTCCGGTTACATTTGCCGAAGCCCTGTATAAGAATAAGGGATACACCTATGGCATCGCCTGTGAGCTGTACTGCAAGCAGTTTGCGAAAAATGAGAAAACGCTGACGGAGGAAGACAAGAAGATTATATGGGGAAACTCGTACGATGATTTTGCCTATCTTCTGATGTGGATTTTCGAAAACAATTACTATCAGCCCTCTGCAGAAATGGATGAGGACGATATTCGTGAGACGCGCAACTTCATAGCAAGAATTAAGCGCCACACGAAAACTCCTGCAGACTTCCTTGAAGGAAGCGAAGGATACTTCATGGAAGACGAGGTCAAGGAGAAGGCGCGGACATTCGTCAAGGAGTATTTTGAAGGTTCATATCCGGACGAAGTGAAAGCATTTGCCAAAGAGCATCTGAAAGCCGAACTCTACGGCTTCCCGTTCCGCTGGGAAGATTATGAGGTCTTCAAGCCCCGCATTGACGAGGCGTACCGGGAATATCAACAAGAGATGAATTGAGGGGAACGAATACACTTACGTCCGATGTGACGGCGCGGACAAAGAATTATAGGATTCGGACGGTTAAGGGAAGTAGTGCATAGAAAGATGGAGGGATACGATGTTTCACATAAACAACCGAGGCGCCGCGGCGCTTAGCAGAAAAGCATGGCTTTTTCTGATTGGAGGTATGGTCGGGGCAGCACTCGTTACCTGGATCATACTGATGGTCAAAATACTCCATAAAAAGAACCCTGCCCCAGCCGAAGGCGGGCGAAACAAGAAGGGCGAATATGTGATCCCCGAGATTCCGGAAGGGTATGCGCTCGTGTTTCGGCAGACGAAATGGTACAGTTCAGACGGCGACAAATGTGAGCTGGTTTCATGCCGTCTGTTTGACTCCAATGGAAAAGAGATAGAGCGAAAAGATTCTGACGGCCGTATTACTGACGTATATACCTATGATGATCATGGGAATATGCTTTCTCATGCGCATCCTTTGGGCGGGGATGATTCTATTGAAGAATTCTCCTATGACTCGGAGAATCATTTACAGATGCGCCATACCGCTCAGGGAACCACCGAATATGTTTATAACGATCAAGGGGAGGTTATGGAAGAATACTATACCGGATTTGACCGAAAAAGGTTTCTCAGTAAAAGGTATGAGTATGACGCAAAAGGGCATCAGACCAGTGAGAAAGAATATGATAGCAATGGTGAGATACGATCGGAACGAAGATATGAGTATGATGAATACGGTGATGTCATCAGAATCATATACGGCGAGAAGAAAGAAGAAGCCGAGAACGGTTGGGAGGAGTATGTTCGGCTGGAATACGTTTATGACTTTGTTGAACCGGGAATTCGAAAAAGGATTAAAGAAATATTTCGGGGGTATGCAAATGATGAGCCAGAGTACCATTATTTCGCCTATGATTCTTATGGAAGGGTGATATCCTGGTTACCCGAAGATGACGACCGGTCATTGCTGGGGGATGAATGCGAATACGATGATTATGGGAATTTAACAGTAGTGAAAGAATACGTTGGTACTTCATCCCCCGTGTTTGTTCGCGAATATGAATACACACCCTTCGTCATTCCGATTGAAATGATGACTGACGCGGATAAGGAAAGAATCCCGAACCACGGGAAACCATAGAGCAGCAATACTGAAGCAAGCTAAGAAGGGTGAATATAAAATGAATACCATTTGGTCTGAAAATGTGCAGGGGATTATGACTTTGTATTTGAGCCGGAAACTTAGATTTGACGATATGTTTTTCAGGCAGTACAAAGATTTTTTTGATATTGATCCGGACAAAAAGCTGAAAATACTTGAGGTCGGATGCGGTCCGGGAGCTTTGGCGGAAGCACTTCACAGATGGTATCCGAACGCGGACATTATCGGAATAGACAGAGATACAAAGTTCATCGAATTTGCCGGCAGGACTGTTAAAGGCGTAACCTTTATGGAAGGGGATGCCACGAATCTTCCGTTTGATGATGAAACTTTCGATATAACGATTTCTAACACCGTACAGGAACATATAGAGCCTTCGGCTTTCTGGGGAGAGCAGAGACGAGTTCTGAAACCCGGCGGCAAATGTATCTGCCTCTCGGCAAGAAAAGGCATTCGATGCACAGCGGAATGTCTGAAGAAAACGGAGGAAGAGGAAACGTTTTGGAAGGCCCAGCCCGGTTTTGAAGAGGAGCTGGAGCGGTTCCGGGTATGCCGTTATCCCATGACGGAGGCAGAGATTCCTGCGTCGATGGAAAAGTATGGATTTGTCAATGTTTCTACGGGTTATGCCGTAATCAATCTCACACCGGATAATCCCGGAAATGCCGGGCAACTGGGAGAAGCGATGATAGAAGCAGACAGACAATGTGCGTTGGAAGGAATTTATAATGCGCATTCCGTCGGCTCTGAGAAAGTAATTGACGCAATCAATAAAAAGTATGATGAAAGACTGAAACTCTATCGGAACGGAATCGCCCAATGGGATACATCGGTATCGGTAACGATGATCATCTCGGGTTACAGAAAGTGAAAGAGAATATCGGAAATTTTCATTTCCAGGAGTTATAACAGAGGGAGGCACCGGTCAAAAGCCGAAAGGAGAGACATGGCTGATTTTGATGAACTGAAAGACAAGAATTACCCGGACAGCATCAGTGAAGAGGATGCGCAGCGGGAGAAGGCC
>ONWK01000419.1 GCA_900321505.1 uncultured Eubacteriales bacterium | reverse complement strand
TTCGAAAAGGAAAGATATCAGGGGATGGAGTTTTGCCTCCGGAAGTTGCTTCCTCAGGGATAGAAGCGGGAGGTATAACGGTCACAGCGGATATACTCAGGGATGTAATGCTTGCAAAGGCCGCGCTTTCAGCTTCCTTTACACTGCTGGTAAGAAGAGCAGGGCTTGAAGTGTCAGAGCTGAAACACATATATCTTGCCGGTGGATTCGGATTTTATCTGTCGCTCAGGGATGCGGTCACTGTAGGACTCATTCCGGAGAAGCTTCGGGAAAGGGTTAATGTATCGGGAAATACATCTCTGATGGCTGCGGAAAAAATGGCTGCAGAGGGGTATGAAAGCTATGATGCTTTCCGCGGAGACATCGTTACGATGCAGTTTGCCGGTGATCCGGAATATGAAGAACTGTTTTATAAATCGCTTAATCTCTGTAAATGCTGAATGATCACAGTTTGGGTGGATAATGAAGATAATGAATTTAGTCAGCGGAAGCAGCGGCAACAGTACACTGGTTGGTACCGGCAGTACTATGGTACTCTGCGACGCCGGCGTCAGTATGAAGAAAATTGAGGAATGCCTGAATACGGCAGATCATACTCTTAAGGATATAGATGCGATTTTTATTACGCACGAACATTCGGATCATATCAAAGGCCTCGGTGTCATTTCACGTAAATGGAATATTCCGATATATGCAACCGGGAAAACGATAAGTGCGATCATGGGTGAACGGTCCCTGGGAAAGCTTGACCCCGGGCTTTTTATCCCGATCGAAAAGGAAGAGGCTGTAATGATCCGGGATATGATGATATGTGCGCATCCGATATATCATGATGCGGCAGATCCGGTATGCTACAGCTTTTCCGATGATCATTCAAAGGCATGTATAGCAACGGACATGGGATGCTTCACCAACGAGCTTGTAAGAAGTCTTTCGGGCTGTGATTATATGCTGGTGGAGACCAATCATGATATACGTATGCTTGAAGCAGGACCGTATCCCTATCATTTAAAGCAGAGGATACTGGGAGATCACGGACATCTGTCTAACGAGGCGGGTGGCGCGCTGATAAGGGAGCTTCTGAATGAGCATGTGAAGGAGATACGTCTGGGACATCTTTCAAAGGAGAATAATTTCCCGGAGCTTGCACTGATGACGGTGCGGCAGGAGCTTCTCGGCAATCCATTCTCACCTGACCCTGACGGGCTTCCGGTCTATATTTCGGAGAGAGATTCAGCGGATATTCCGGTTGAGATTTAAAATATCAGAAACATGTAACTGTTCAGCATACGGAGATGTGGGAGCTGCACAGAAATTTGATTAATTTTGACTACAAACTTGAGTTACGGTTGGTTTTGTTATATAATCGCAGTATCATAGTAATATCATTACTAAGGAGGTAAAATGATGAAGAAGGTTAAAAAGTTTATTTGTGCAACTCTTGTTGCCGGTATGATTCTGCCGACGATCAGCAGCAGTGCATTTGCAGCTGACGGAACCTGGAAGCATAACAGCAAAGGCTGGTGGTATTCTTATTCAGACGGAACTTATGCACAGAGTACATGGCTCAAGGATGCCGGCAAGTGGTACTACTTTAATGATGCAGGCTATATGTTTAAAGGCTGGCTCAAAGAAGGCGGCAAGTGGTATTACATGTCAGCCAGCGGTGCTATGGCAAAGGGCTGGAAGAAGATTAGTGATGTATGGTATTACTTCGCAGGCAGCGGAGCCATGGTAAAAGGCTGGAAGAAGATTAAAGATGTATGGTATTACTTCGCAGGCAGCGGAGCCATGATCACCGGATGGAAGGACATCAAGGGCGTAACCTATTATTTTGACGAAAACGGCGCTATGGCTACAGGTGTAGTAGTTATTGACGGCGAGGAATATGAGTTTGATGAAAACGGTGCATATCTTGGCTCTGAGATCGAAGATCCGGTAGAAGATCCCATAGTAGGCGGCTGGGATGATCCGTCGGCAACACCTGTTACAAAAGCACAGCAGACTGTATTTGATAAGGCAACAAAGGGCATGACAGGCGCTACATATACAGCAGTGGCTTATCTTGGCCAGCAGGTAGTTGCAGGAACGAATCATCGTTTCTTCTGCAAGCAGAAGACGATCGTCAGCGGTGATGTTGTTATGAAATATGGCGTCATGACTATTTTTGAAGATCTTGACGGCAATACTAAGATCACCTCTATCGAAGTGGCTAAGAATGTTATCGCACCGCAGAAGACCATCCCCGGTGGATATGATGAGCCCAGATCAATGTTCCTGGATGATGAGAACAGAAACGCTAAGGATAATACATTATCTGCATTAGAGTCATTTAATGAAGCAAAAGCAAAAACTACCGGCGTTGATTATACACCGCTTCTGTATCTCGGTGATGAGGCTGTTACCGGAAATAACTACAGATTCCTTTGCTATGCAAAGCCGGTTACACAGAATCCTCAGGGATATTATGTGATCGTTACCATATATCAGGGCCTTGAGGACGGAAGAAAAGGCGAGTTTGCATCAAACGGTGCTTTTGAAAAATTTACTGAAGTAAAATAAACTATAGAGTTTATAAGTTGTGATGAATAGGCAGGGGGCAAAGAAATTTGCCCCTGTTGCCGTATTTATGCGCGATACGGCATTCTTAAGGACTAATGAAGTCCGGGTCAAAAGGTATTTTGATCCTGTCATTATTTTGATCAGAGATGAAGGAGGCTGCTAATATGAAACGTTTCAGGAAGCTTTGTGCTGCAGCGCTTGCGGTGGGATTAATGCTCCCTCAGATACTTTCCGGTTATCCGGCTGAAGCAGCGGGCGGAAAATGGAAGCATAACAGCAAAGGCTGGTGGTATTCATATTCCAATGGCTCTTATGCAAAAAATGAATGGGTTAAGGACGGCGGTAAGTGGTATTACTTTGATAATGAAGGCTATATGGTTACCGGCTGGAAGAAGATAAATAAGAAGTGGTATTATTTTGCATCAAATGGTGCAATGGTTACCGGATGGAGAAAGATCGGCGGCAAATGGTATCATTTCAGCGGCAGCGGAGTTATGCAGACCGGTTGGAAGAAAATCGGCGGCAAATGGTATTACTTTGCAGGAAACGGGGCTATGGTAACCGGATGGCAGGTCATCAATGATCTCCCGTATTACTTCTTTGAAGACGGATCCATGGCAACGGGTACCGTTAATATCGATGGCGGTGATTATCTGTTTGATGAAAACGGCGCATTGATCATAATGGGCTTTGAAACTGATTATCCTAAGGTATACGGCTGGAATTATGCACCCAGAGAGCTTAACGATGAAGAAAAAGCTATTTTTGAAAATGCAAAATCAGGCTATGAAGGGGTTGATTATAAACCGGTCCAGGTTCTTGGAACCCAGACTGAAACCGGAACAGAGTATCTCTTCCTCTGCCATGCTGCTGTAGTGGATTCCGATTCAAAGCCGACTTATGCGCTTGTTTCAGTGTATAATGATCTTGAGGGATATGCACAGATTTTAGGGTATGCTATATCAGAAGTACCCGTTCCCACAGAAGATCTTGAAGGCGGATACTTCGAACGTGAGGAAATGGCACCTACCGAAGAGGATCTGGAAGATTTCAATAAGGCGGCTCAGTTGCTTACAGGTGTAAATTATAAGCCTATAGCAGTTGTCGGTTTCCAGGTTGTTATGGGACTGAATTACCGTGTTCTCTGTGAGGCAACTCCGGTTGAGCCGAATTCAGACAGCTATTTCACCTTTGTAAACTACTATACATATGATGATTTATGCAGTATTAATTCGCTGGATCCTTTTAGCTAAACAGGATACCGGTATAAAAAGAAAACATTGAAACAGAGGGCAGGAAAGGCTATAATAATGCGTAGCTTTTTCCCTGCCCTCTGGTTTTATACAGCTGTGGGCAGTAAATGAAATGAAGGAGGACATATAAAAATGTCAAGGACCATAATAACTGTTATCGGTAAGGATACAGTGGGTATCATTGCAAAGGTTTGTAATTATCTGGCAAGCAATAACATCAATATCTGTGATATCACCCAGACCACCATGCAGGGTTATTTTAACATGATGATGATCGTTGACACCGATAAGGCTGTGAAGTCCCATGAAGAACTTGCCCGTGAACTCGCCTCCGTAGGCCATGAGATCGGAGTAGAGATCAAGGCGCAGAAAGAAGAAATATTTGACATGATGCACAGGATCTAAAAATCCTTTCAGGATTTTTAGATCATCTGTAAAGAGGAGCTGAAAAATGATTACTTTAAACGAAGTACTTGAAACGAATGAAATGATCCGGAAGATGAACCTTGATGTCAGGACCATAA
>ONWK01000420.1 GCA_900321505.1 uncultured Eubacteriales bacterium | reverse complement strand
TCTTGCCGGACCGAAAAGCAATGGATGGTACACGGGCTCTGGTATGGTATTTATCGGAGGAACCGGTAAGAATAACGGAATCAGCGAGTCGGATATGGATGAAAACATGGTATAAGGGCTTAACAGCGGAAAGGCGGTAATCATTATGGGAAAAGTTTATGTTATCGGTTCGCAGAAGGGCGGAGTCGGAAAGACAACATCTGCGATCAATCTCGGGGCAGAACTGGCCAGAAGAGGCTACAAGGTACTTCTTGTGGATGTGGATGCACAGGGGTCACTTACGGCGAGTCTTGGCTATACAGAGCCTGACAGTATGGAGGTGACACTTGCAACAGTTCTCGAAAAAATCGTCAATGAGGAGCCGTTTGACAGAAAGACCTACGGAATCCTTCATCATGAAGAGGGATTTGATCTGATGCCCTGCAATATTGAACTGGCAGGACTGGAGGTGTCTCTCGTTAATGCCTGGAGCAGAGAGACGATTCTGGCAAAGTATATAGCATCGGTTAAAAGATACTACGACTTTGTGATATTGGACTGTATGCCCAGTTTAAGTCTTATGACGCTGAATGCCTTCACCGCGGCTGACAGGGTCATTATTCCGGTACAGGCGGCCTATCTGTCTTTAAAGGGCCTGGAACAGCTGATAAAAACGATAGGGAAGACAAAGAGGAATCTGAACAGCAGGATCGGGATCGACGGAATCCTGATCACCATGCTGGATGACAGGACACGATATTCCCGGGAGGTGGTAACACTGCTGAGGGGTGCATACGGAGACCGCATCAGGATATATGATAACCATATCCCGTTCTCTGTCCGTGCCGCGGAGGCAACCGCGGAGGGAGTGAGTATCTTCTCTCATGATCCGAAGGGGAAGGTCGCACAGGCATATACAGGCTTTGCAGAGGAGGTGCTCAGTTATGCAGAAGAAGAGTAGTGCTTCCAAAATCAAACTGAATAACTTTGATGCGCTTTTTGGTATGAATGAAACCATGACAGAAGCAGGGGATGTGCGTTATGTGCAGATTTCGGAGTTGCATAGCTTTAAGAATCATCCCTTTGCGGTCCGTGATGACCGGAGAATGCAGGAGCTGATCGCCAGCATTAAGGAAAACGGAGTACTGATTCCGGGAGTTGCCAGGATCCGCCCGGAGGGTGGTTACGAAATCATAGCCGGACACAGCCGTAAATATGCCTGTGAGCAGGCTGGAATCGCTGTAATGCCGATGTTTATCCGAAATGTCAGCGATGATGATGCAGTGGTTCTCATGGTGGATTCCAATATCCAAAGGGAGGATATTCTACCCAGTGAGAAGGCGATGGCATATAAAATGAAATACGATGCGATAAAGCATCAGGGAAAGAAAGGAGACAGCCTGAAGGCCATGGAAGAGGCTTCCGGAGAGAACGGAAAGACCATTCAGAGGTATATCAGACTTGCAAAACTTATTCCCCCGTTGCTTCACAGGGTCGATGTGAGACAGATCGGATTCATTCCGGGTGTTAAGTTGGCGGAACTCTCCAATAAGAATCAGGAGTCCCTGGAATCGTATCTTCAGAGTGCAGGAAGAGTGAAAATAACCCTTCGGAATGCAGAAAACATTGTTCTTCTGGGAAAGGGGGGTTCGCTGACTGGGGAGCTACTGGATTCGGTTTTAAAAGCGGAAAATGAAGCTTCTGTTGATGGAAAGATTACTTTGGAAAGTGAATTCCTTGGGGCGTTCTTCCCCAAAACCTGTACTAAGCAGGAAATCCTTGATGTGATCAGAAATCTTCTTACAGAGTGGAAGAAAGAGACTGAAGGGGGTGACGGAGAATGAAACTGATCAATACCGGATGCCCGACAGTAGACCTTATAGGTGAGATGGATTTCACCGGAAATGTAATACCGAAGAACTGGTTTAAAATGGTCACAAAGAAGAAGGACACAGATCAGGAAGATGGAAAAGCCTATCTTCTGGCTATCTGCATCCTGTCCAGTATTGTTTACTGGTATCGCCCCATCGAGGACAGGGATGAACTGACGGATCAGTTGATCGGATATCGGAAAAAATTCAAGGGAGAACTACTGCAGAAAAGTTACGAGGATCTCGCCGCGCAGTTTGGTGAGTCCAAACGTGCTGTTAAGGCCGCCATGGATCGCTTGGAAGAACTTCAGCTGATCCGTCGCAAATTCAAGAATATCAAATTCAAGAGCGGCGGGGTGGCGACCAACGTCATGTTTGTGGATCTGAACGTGGAGAGAGTGAGGCAGATTACTTTTGAAAAGAAGGATGATCGGACTGAAAAAGAGATCGAAGGATATTCATC